>JAQUZA010000322.1 GCA_028691595.1 Candidatus Rifleibacteriota bacterium | reverse complement strand
AATTCTGTGCATATTCAACGGTGCCTTTCTCGGTTACGACGCCTTTGATGCGACGTTTGTTCTGAAGATTGATCAGGGTGATTTCATCGCCCGGGTTGCCGCCACTCACTGCTTTTGCCGGAATTTTTAGCGAAAGATTGCCGCTGTTGACATGAAAATCAACATTAGCACCGGGTTTTACCATCATTGAAGCTCTTTCGGCCGGCCCGGCCTGGTTTGACGCGATGGTGTGAACCGGCAAAGTCGTTTTGCAGTTATTTTCTGATGCCAGATCGCTACTGCGTAGAATGGTGCCGGCTGATTTAAAACGGCCGAGGCTTTTTCCTATGGCTTCGTTGAAGGTAACCGGGACACTGGCCTGGTCGCTTTTGAGTGTCACTTTGTGAGGCCTGATCAACCCGGCAGAAATGGTTTCGCCTGGTTTCGCCAGCCTTGCCAGTTGAGCCGCCTCAACGATACGGGTGACTTTGATCTGAATCAACTGTCTGAAGGGTCCGCCGTCGGTATCAGCAGAAAGAACGAAGAGTTTCATGCCAAGAACGTTTTCAGAAGTGGTGGTAAGATCCCAGTTACTGGCGTTGCCCGGTAGAACCAGATTATTGGGCACCCGCGAAAGATCTATTTCGAGCTTGTCAGGTGAATTCTGCTGGCAGAGTTCGATAATTCTGGCTTTGATATCGGTTCCTTTGAGAATCGATCCATTGCGCCTGATGGTAACTTTCTCGGGCATTTCAACTCCGAGCGACAGAGTTCCAAGCTTCTTCTGCAGAGTTTCGCGGTCGATTATCAGCTCGCCGAGCGGGTTCGGAATAAAGCCAATCTGGATATCAGCCAGTTCCTGACGCAGGCGGCTGTTTCCTTCTGATTTAATCAGGCTGTCAGCCTTGATTTCACCACTGCTGACCAGAACGGTCGATTTGAACGAGGTGACCCCTTCGCTGGTTTTGGCCGCTGAAATAGCACCAGAAACCGGCATGACCAGGCTGATGCCAAGAAAACAGCTGAGAATTGTTGCCCTGATTTCACTTTTTATCTGGTTATGCACGACTAATTACCCTATCTTCGCAGATTGTTCGCTATCTGCAACATGGTGTCTGATGTTTGAATGGTCTTGGAATTCGCTTCGTAAGCTCTCTGAGCTACGATCATGTTGACCATTTCTTCAACTACCTTGACGTTTGACATTTCCACAAAGCCCTGGGCTATTTCGCCGAGTTCTTCAGTTCCGGGTATGCCAACTACTGCATCACCAGAACTGCCGCTCGGAATGAACAGGTTGCGGCCTATGGCCTTCAGGCCGGCCGGATTGATAAAGTTGGCTGTTTCAATCTGTCCAAGAACCTCAAGATCGACCTGACCAGGCATTTTGGCGGCGATGATCCCTGAAGAGGTGATGTTTATGCCGATGGCTTCGCGTGGAACCGTGAACCCGGGTATGACGGTATAGCCGTCAGAAGTTACAATTGTGCCTTCTTCAGATAATTTCCAGGCACCATCGCGGGTATAAGCAATGTCACCATTGGGTAACTGAATCTGAAAAAAGCCCTTGCCTTCGATTACCACGTCGAGCGGTTGTTCTGTCTGCTGAAATTCGCCCTGGGTAAACATGCGCTGGGTAGCAACTGGTCTGACGCCGTGACCCAGCTGAATGCCAACCGGGTAGGTATTGTCAGAAGAGATCGGCGCGCCTGGTTCTGCCAGTGTCTGATACATCAGATCCTGAAAGTCTACCCGGCTCTTCTTGAAACCTGTCGTGGTAACGTTCGAAAGGTTGTTGGAAACGACAGCGATGTTGGTTTCCTGGCCTTTCATGCCGGTTGAGGCTGACCACAATGCTCTCATCATAGGATTTTATCCCTCCGGTTCTTTCAGTTTATGCGTCAGCGTCTGGTGGCGCCAACTGAGTTGATGGCCTTATCAAGAAGACCATCGTGAGACTGAATCACTTTTGAATTGGCTTCATAAGCCCTTGAAACTTCGATCATACGCACCATTTCTTCGACAACACTGAAGTTGGGCTTTTCTATGTAACCCTGCTTAAAATTAGTTTCGCCACGTGCGACTTCGCCATAGGCTCTGACAAACTTATTGTCACCATCTTTTCTGAAGGCTTTGCGATCAGAAGCAACCCCCGTAACCAGACGATACTGTGCCACGCCGTCAACCAGAACCCTTCCTTCACGGTCAATCATAACGTTCTGACCTTCACCAACCTGCACTCTAACAAGCTCTGAGCCTGGTGTGCCATCTTCGTTCATAATGTTGGCACGGTTGTCTATATTTACAGGTTCTCGCTCAGCCAGCATGAAGTCGCCATGCATGTTGGTCAGATAGCCATCGTGATTAACGGTCAGAATACCGTCGCGACTGAAACGGGTGCCTTTTGGGGCTTCAACGACAAAAAACGCTTTTTCATTTTCGAGAGCCAGGTCAAGATCATTGCCGGTGTAGTCAAAGCCACCGGCTTTGAAGTTGGTGAACGATTCATCAAGAATGACACCTGTGCCAAGCTCACCAATTTTGGGGTATTTGTAGATGGGTCTGGGGGGAAACAGCTTGCCATCATTGACCCGGCGTAACTCCATGGTCGGAAGTTCCTTGAAAATGCCCTGATCCTGCTTGAAACCGCAGGTGTCGACATTGGCCAGATTGTTGGCGACCATATCCTGTCGGACAATTTCGCATAGCATCGATGAAGAGGCTGTGTAGATACCGCGTATCATATTCTGCTCCCTCCAGTTTTTATGCTGCCGCAGGCATGTGCTTTCTCGCAATGGCCAACAATTCTGATTACCTCGGCCCCGATCGGGTTGCCGCCATAAGCGAGTTCATGGGCAAGATGTGAATGCAGGCATTTAACACCACGAAAGTCCCTGCTGCCGGCAACGGTTGTTTCAAGAAGTATCTCTTTTATATGTTCGGGCAGTTCGCCGGGAAAGATTGCCCGGGCCAGTTCAAGCCTGATTCCAGATATCTGTGCCTGACTGCGAAGAAAGCGCTCGCGAAAATCAGCATCTTCTTCAAGCTGCTGAGAATACTTTCGAACGTAGCCGGCCTGCTCAAGATCTGATACCAGAAGCTTCAGGCGGGGGCATACCAGCCAGATAAAAGCCGGAAAAGGTTTCCAGATGCCGTCTTCTAAAAAGACCGGGTCTGCAATGAGAACCTGCGGGCTGCCATCCGGACACCGTGTCTTAACCGAAAATGGCATGCGCGGACTTCTGCCCAGCAGCTGAACTGCCAGTTTGTATTCTTCGCCGTTCATTTCCAGACAATTGTTTGCCAAAATTCGCACCTTCCCTAAATAAATTATCGACAGAAACTCTGCCCGACTTTAGGGTTTAGTTTTTTTTCTTTATACAGGAAGACAATCGGCACTCTGCGACCCATTAATTAGGGTAAAAATGCAAAAACCCCAAAAAAAGGTTAGAATTGGCCGTTCGCATTCTTGCAAACAGCAATTTTTTGCCCGGGAGACAACAATGCCCCTGAGATTTTTGACCGCTGGAGAATCACATGGACCAGCCCTGACGGGCATTCTGGAAGGAATGCCTTCGGGGGTGGAGCTTTGCCCGGAAGATTTTTCGACACTCATGCGCCGCCGCCTGGCCGGTTATGGTCGAGGCAGACGTTCTCAAATAGAATCAGACAGCGTTGAGATTCTTTCGGGTATAATCGGCGGTTTTACTTCCGGTAGCCCGATTTCAATGGTGATAAAGAATGTCGATTTTGCCAGACATGCCGCTTATATGCATCCATTTAATCCTTCATCTTCTGAGGGCCGCATAAATGTGCCTCTTCCCGGGCACGCTGATCTGGTCGGCAGCCAAAAATATGGCCTGACTGACTGTCGCCCGGTGCGTGAGCGTGCTTCGGCCAGAGAAACAGCCATGCGCACAGCTCTTTCGGTTCCGGCCCGCAAACTTCTTTCTCTGGCAGGGGTTGGCTCTACCTGCTTTGTTGAGAGTCTTGGCGGCATTAAAGCAAATATTGACTATTCTTCAGCGCCGGCCGAAATCGCTGCGGCGGTGAGATCGGTGGGTGACGAGTTTCTTGCCCCCGATGCCTCGGTTGTCAGTGCCTGGCGAGGGCTTATCGATGAGTGCCGCAACAAAGGCACCAGTCTCGGCGGAACAGGTGCGGTGATTTTTTATGGTCTGCCGGCTGGTCTGGGTAGTCATGTTCACCCGGATCGTCGTCTAGATGCAATTCTTGCAGGGTTGTTGATGAGTATTCCGGCAGTTAGAGGTGTCGAGGTCGGCCTGGCTGCAGAGCTTGCCGCACGACGTTCATCAGCGGCCGACAGTATTTGTTGTGATTCAGGCTCAGAATTAACCAGAGGCTCTAACCTGGGGGCCGGCCTCGAAGGAGGCATGACCAACGGGCAACCCCTTCTGCTGCGTTTTCATATGAAGCCTCTGCCCGGCAATGCCGCTGTCTCATCTGTTAATCTTGATACCATGGAAAAAGCAATGCCGGCCTTTTATCGTTCCGATATTCAGGCGGTCACGGCTGCGGCCATTGTTGCTGAATCAGTGATAGCACTGCAGCTGGCCTCTGAA
>JAQUZA010000321.1 GCA_028691595.1 Candidatus Rifleibacteriota bacterium | reverse complement strand
CCGAAAGGAACCCTTCAAGGATGTCGAAATTGGCCTTGCTGCGCAAAAGCCTTTTAATCGCCCAGTCGAAACTGACCAGTTTGCGTGGTTTTGTCATCATCGCTTTCCTTCGCACAACCGCAAAATCGGTTCGCACGACCAGTATATCGCAAAGCCCCTTCCCCGACAACATGGTATTAAGGGGCAGCAATTCTTCAGACAGTCACGGTCGACCACATCAGGCAGGCAAAAGAGCTTTTGATCAAAGAAAGGGCTGTGCATCTCGACAGTCTCGCCGAGCGCCTTAAAGGCCCGAAGGTCAAACGTGTTATCGAAGCCATAATGGTCGGGTCTTTCCACATGTCAGCCCTCCAGAAGTTCCTGTGGTGTGCAGATAAATGGCGACTCAAAGCCGAAGTCGCGGCAGACCTGTTCGATTCAGGGTCGCATGATAGCATTAGAGATATGTGTATAGTTCCAGGCAAGAAGATATTCAATTCCATTTACGGTTGCAGATGCCAGCGGTTAGTCCAAAAGTCGAAAGATAGGTAGATAGGCATTGACCTGCATAAATTTGCAGTGATAAAATGAAATCGGCTGGATATATTTCTGTCTGGAGGAATCAGAGGTGCCTGATGATGCTGAATTCTCCAAGTCTGGGTGGAGCTTTGTTGCGCTCTTTAGATTCGAGCAAACGAATCAAGACGGAAAAAAAGTATTTTTCAATTTCCAGGAAGTGCCTGCATCAACCAGCAAAGAAATCCTTTCTATATTCAGGCAACATAGTGACCTCATCGAATTCTATGATGAACCTGAGCCAAACAAACCGGCAAATGATGGAATATTAGATTTAACAGCCGAAGGCAAACTCTTTTCCGGCGAAAGGTTCGTAGCAAACACCTCTTCACGGGGATGGCTGACAATTAAGCACGAAGATGGGCTGACTCAGCCGAATGTAATACCTTATGCGCTTAAAGTTAAGCTTGATCAGATAAAGGATGGCCGCGAGTATTTTACCATTCTGGAGGGGCCTCTGGCTGGACATAAGGCGAGCGTAAAGCTGGCGGATGATGGCAAATCATATTTGTCACCCGAGATATTACACGCGCCTGCAAGCTTTTTAACATACAGTAAAAAAAATCAAACCCTTACTCTTGATATCAATGGAGTAAAGACAGATTATCTGATCATAATGAGCAATGAGGATCCAATCCCGAATGGGAAATATGATCTTGAAATTCCTTACGAACCGCACCATTTGTATGGTGAACCATATGAAAACTTCTCCCTGTATGCAAAAACCTGGTTTCGAATCGGTCATACCGGTGATCGGTATCTCCATCTCGGTGAGGTTTCTAAGGGCTGTATAACAGTCAGAGCTGGAGACAATAAGCCGGGAGCCTGGGACGAAATTTATCGTCGTTTAATTGTCAGCAGAATGGGAGATTCAATGAATGTCGGAACATTGCTTGTCCTAGATTGATCTTTTTGAAAAATAATTTACAGGGGGGGGGCATTCCATGAAAAGAAAAGCGATTTGTTCGCTGTTGGCACTCTTTAGTATTTTTGCCGGTTTTAAATCATGGTCTTATACCATAAAAGCCGAGAAAGTTGCGAAAGCGCAAAAAATCGTTCGGTATCATCTGGTGATAACAGACAAGTGCAACAGTGATTTCTCAAAAAACCTTATCGAATCTGTCAAAGAAGCCATCAATGGTAAAATATTTGTTTTGACAAGAAACCTGGGTGTGATGTTAAAAGATGCGGCCGAGCACGAAAAAATACCCCTTATGGATCGCCGTGTCTGTTATGAAATGATCGCAGACTCGATCGTGCCGATGCCGGGTGACGAAAAACTCACAATGAAATTTAACCCGCCGGATGCAGAGGGCGTCTACAACGCCGATTTTCTCCACTTCATATACAAGCGCGATGGAACCTGGGAACGGGGCTATAACCCCGGGAATTTTCGCTTCGACAAAGAGCGCTCAGATACGGTGCGGTTGCGTGACAGACTGGTTCGGTTATTGTCTCGCATTCCTTTTAAATGACTCAACAGCCAGATTAACTCATAACTGGCCTGAGAACCTTTTCGGGTATAAAAACTGGCGGGCGGACATCGGAGAGCAGCCAGCGGCAAGGTAGAAACGCCGCTGCGGTGGCAGGCGCAGTAACATTTCGCGATACTTCGCTTCGACGGCTTTGCTGGTGTCATTCATGCCGCATGGCCTTCTTCAGATAATCGCCAGTCCCGAGTTTTTCTGCCCAGAAATGCAGATATTCACTGTCGAGACCGGTTGCCGAATCAAGTCGCCTGGCGATTTCTTTAACGAATTCGATCTGTTCGTTCATACTGCTTGCCCTATCTGTTCCCCTCTTCTGGTACAGCCGATTATACAGCAGATAATTTCTGATAGCAAACCCGGTGTGCCTGCTAGCTTGCAAAGAGATCGAGGCGGGTGGCGCGGGCGCTGATCAGTTCCTTGAAGCGTTGCCTGGTGATGTCGGCGATGAAACTGGTGTCGATCGCGGCGAACCATTGTGGCAGAACTGCTGAAAATCTTTTGCAGGTCGTTTCGAAGCTTTTGTCGGAAATCTGCAGATTTTTCTGCAGCGAGATGAAGTCTGCCATTTTGAGCTTGCGTTTGCGGGCATTCATTGTCAGAGCCAGCTCTTCATTGTCTTCAGGGAGCAGCAGCGCGGCAGGAACCAGATCGTATGCCGGGCTGAGGTTGTATTTTCCCTGCGGGTTTTTCAGAAGGGAAAAATTCTTCAGGTGCATGTCGTTGTTGCCGGTCAGAAAGCTGAAAAGCACGATTTCAAAGCAACCTTTCGCGGTCGATCGGAACCGCACCGAGCTCAAGGCCAACCATGAACAGAACCTGATTGACCTTTGCCACCTGAACGGTTGGTTTGCCCTGTTCGAGGTCACGAATGAACCGCAGGCCGACCCCGGCCTTTTGCGCCAGCTCCTGCTGGGTTATTCCCAGGGCTTTGCGGCACTCTTTGACTGTTTTGCTGATTATATTGCAGTTCATATAGAATTTATACCCTATTGGGTATAAATTATCCAGGCAAAATTATAATTATACCCGAAAGGGTATTTAAAATACATCAGGGACAGCAACTACACCCCTTCGGGTATAGCAAAATGGTAGCTTGAGAGGTTAACTGCGCATACCTCTTCGGGTATAAAAAGTCTGGCGAGTAGCATAATTATACCCTTTCGGGATGGCTATCACTTGTAAATCACAAAAACTTGACCAATCAACCCGAACCACCACTCTGGAGGGGCCTCTGGCTGGGCATAAGGCGAGCTTAAAGCTGGCGGATGATGGCAAATCATATTTGTCGCCTGAGATGTTACACGCGCCTGCAAGCTTTTTAACATATAGAAAAAAAATCAAACCCTTACTCTTGATATCAATGGAGTAAAAAAAGATTATCTGATCATAATGAGCAATGAGGATCCAATTCCAAATGGAAAATATGATCTCGAAGTTCCTTACGAACCGCACCATCTGTATGGGGAACCATATGAAAACCTTTCCCTGTATGCAAAAACCTGGTTTCGAATCGGTCATACCGGCAATAGGTATCTCCATCTGGGTGAGGTGTCTGAGGGCTGCATAACTGTTACGGCAAAAAGCAATCATCTGGGAGCCTGGGACGAAATTTACCATCGCCTAATTGTCAGCAGGATGGGAGATTCAATGAATGTCGGAACATTGCTTGTCGTAGATTGATCTTTTTGAAAAATCATTTACAGGGGGGGGGCACATTCCATGAAAAGAAAAGTGATTTGTTTGCTGTTGGCGCTCTTTAGTATTTTTGCCGGCTTTAAATCGTTGTCTTCTGCTGAAAAAGCCGCTAAAAATGTAAAAGCAAAAAAGACCATCCGGTTTCATGTGGTGATAACGGATAAATGCAAAAGCGACTTCTCGCGGCATCTTCTCGAATCTGTCAAAGAAGCTGTTAATGGTAAAGTATTCGTTTTGACAAAAGAATTTGGCGTGATGGAAAAAGATGTTGCCGAGCGCAAAAACATGGCCCTCATGGAACGCCGTGCCTATCATGAGATAATCACGGATCCGAGTGAAGCGGTGCCTGGCGACCAAAAACTCACATTGAGATTTAACCCACCAGATGCCGAGGGGATCTACAATGCTGACTTTCTCCACTTCATATACAAGAGCGACCGAACCTGGGAGAGAGGCTTTAACCCTGGAAATTATCGATACCACAGAGAACGATCAGACATGGTGCGTCTTCGTGACAGACTCATTCGCTCGTTGACCCATCTTCCTTTTAAATAACTCCGCACCTGATTAACTCATAATTGGTATGTACGTATTCCTGAAAATACCTCGTTCATTTTTGTTCTATGCGGCTGATATTTCTGTGCTTTTATTACGTCAACAGTATTTCAGGAATACGTACAGACCTTTACCCATAAATTTTTCTTTTTACTCAGAAATGGTCGCATCTGGGTTAAATCGCGCACCGAAACCGGCGAAGGCAACGCGTTTTTTGAATTGCAGGCCAAAGGACCCGATGCAGACGGCCCGACCGGCGAAATTAAAGCCG
>JAQUZA010000320.1 GCA_028691595.1 Candidatus Rifleibacteriota bacterium | reverse complement strand
GATGGCTCTGTCAGCATCATTGATCAGATGCTTCCCTGCAAAGCAAAATGGCAACTGTCAATATTTGCCATGCAGGCTCCTGCAAGCGGCAAAATCAAGCTGGTAGATTTTGGTGTAGTGCCAGAAATTGAATACAGCGACAGAGCGGGAGCTATCAAGATTGTAAAGCCATCAAATACATTATTTACGGCCTGGCAAAACGCAAGGCATCCTGATTTCCCTTTCAATTATGAAAAGTTTTCCGGGTCGGTAACCGCTGAAGGAGATGTCATAATACCAGCTCCTGCAGGGTTTTATCGGCTGGAACAGCCGGGCAAAATTATGGCAACCATGCAGGCACAAATGGTTCCAGTTCATCCTGGAAAGCTTACAATTATTGAAAACTGGCCTTCACAGCCACGAGCAGACCATGATAAGCAGTCTAATGAGGGTGAAAATGAAAATGACGACTCTGTAGTTCAGGAAAAAGAGATGCTGATAAGGTCTTTTAAGCTATTAGAGAACGACCAGGTTCAGCTTCGTTTTGCCACCCCTGAGTGGTCGGGAGTTATAGCAAAGGAAGAGCTTGAAGCGTTCGAAGGAGGCGTAAGATCTGAGATAATCTCTGCCCGCGCGACTTCCACCCCTCTAAATCTTACCATTCTTCTCGATTCATCGGGTTCCATGCGTAAAGATATGAAGCTGGCTTTGCAATCAGTTGATAAATTTATTCAACAGCTTCCGAAAGATGCTGAAATTACTCTGGTGGACTTTGACACCAAGCCAAAAGTGGTTAAAGCAAAAGACCGTAATACGCTGGTGAAAGCTCTGAAACAAATAAAAGCTGACGGCGCAACCTGTCTCAATGACAGCGTTATGCTCGGATTGTCAAATTCATCCCAAAAAAGCCGCCCCGCAGTCGTGCTTTTTACTGATGGTTTCGACGCAAATTACAATGACACCAAACCAGGCAGTAAAACCACGCCTGAAGAAATGTTTGCTGCGGTTAAACAGTCAGCTGTTCCAGTTTTTACAATAGGCTTCGGGGCGACCCCTGATAATGTGACGCTCAAGCGTCTTGCCACCCTTTCGGGCGGTTTTTACAGTAAGGCTGACAGCGAAAACATCGAGACGGTTTTTTCAAGACTGGCTTCAGTTCTTGGCCGTGAACACGAAATGGTATACCAGCGCCCTGGAGTGAAGGGCAACTCTGATGCGCCGGTTGTCAGTATTGTTCTTGACGTGAGCGGTTCGATGAATTTACCGCCAACTGAAGAAAGCTGTGATTACCGGCTGGAAAAAGCCAAAGCCATTCTGCGCAATTTCATCAAAGCGCTGCCTGATAATGCCATTGCTCAGATAACTACCTATCAAAATTTTCAGGATGTAGTTCAGGTCTTTACAGGTGACAAACAGCAATTGCTTGCCAGTCTTGCCGGAATCAAGGCGGGTGGCGGTACCGAAACGGCAAACACTCTTGCAAAAAGCTTTCGAATGCTTAATGCAATCCCGACTGATCGCCGTTATCTTTTGTTTATAACCGATGCCGGTCTGGATATAGAGGAAAAAAAGATAGATTATGAGTCGATTCTTGGCAGCATAAAAGATGCCGGCATTCAAACCACCTGGATCGGAATGGTTGAAGAAGAGGATAAGGCCCCATTTGATCTCGCAGCAAAGCTGTGTGGCGGTTCGGCAATTGTTTCGACAGATTTAAACGCCATAGGGGATGCTATCAGATCATTTGGCCGTTCAATCAATGAAAATGACGCGCCCGCTGATCCAAAAACGCCAGTAAGCCTTAGCTTCAGCCGCCGTTTTGCTGACGGTAAAATGCTGAGCATGAACGATATCAAGCGTTTTGAGCTTCCTGCGCCACCCGTTGTTGCAACAGCTTCTGTTAACGGCCTAAAAATAAAACACATAGATCTGCCGATAACACTTCAGCGCTACAGCTATGAATTGAGCACTCTCCTTTATGGCGCAAGCCGGACCCGCGACGAAACAATTGTAAACGATCGCATTCCCTTAAATGTGTCAGGCAGTAACAAGGCGATCAAGTTGACAGTTATTGAAATGCTGCTGATGTCAAAGTTTCGCGGCTTCGACCAGAAATGCGCGGCCGTAAAATTCAGGTTCGAAAACATTCTGCCCGAACAGGAAGTCTTCGTAATGTCAGGCGCAGATGCCCATCCCGCTTCATTTGTAGGAATGAGCGCAAAGCCCGCCAGAACAATTAAAGCAATTCCACCATATTCGATTCCGGCAACCCGCAACCATTTCTTTGCCCGCATAAATGAGCTTAATCCGAGCCCGGTTTCTGACCTATCATGGCTGGTTGAAGAAGCGCTGATCGAACCAGATGACGAAAGTATTGTAGTCAGACCCGGTGAGCCGGTAGAAGGGTATCTGATCTTTGATTATGTCGGTGATGATTCCGTTGCCAAAGCCTCAATAAGCTTTTTTGACACGGTTTACGGGCATATCATGCTGCCGGTTATCGGCACCATGCAACTTGAGCAGAAAGCCGATGAAATATCAAAGCTTCCCAAAGAAGTTGAGGGAAAAGTTACCGATTCTTTTAAGCTTTTGCTGACAGGCTTTGTTGATAAGACGCTGCCTGATCAACTCCAGCATTTGACATTAAGAACCTTCAACCTGCAGATGATTTCTCAGATTCAGGCATATCTGGACTTGGACCCGACCGAACGCCTTTCATTAATGCTTCCAACCAGGTTCGGCAATCTCTTTTTGTCACCATCGCCCAGAACCGCCGCTCTGCCGATGGGTTGGCATCGTCCGGTGCTGTTTTTGCCAGGCTCTCACAATCATCTGCGTCAAGCCTATGTAATGCCAACTGAGCTTGCTGCAAAAACAAAGGGCACACTGCGTCTAGATGCCGCCGATAACAACCTCTATCTCAATGCCGGAGACCATGAATTAAAGCGAGACGAACCGATTCTAAGCGGTCAGGGCGACAAAATAAAGCTTGATTTAAACGGCATTGGTTTTGACGGTGATTACGCTTTGCTTGATATAACGCTGCATGATGAAAAAGATGGCAGCGGCACCGGCATTTCCACTGACAATCTGCTGAAAATTCATGACGGTGAATATGATCATCAACCTTACAGTGACAGGCAAGAATATCTGTTTCAGGTTGTTAAGCGCGTTGTGGTGGCAGATGGTCACTCCAGGCGTTTTCTGGTAAAAGTTTACTGTCCAACATACGATGACAAAAAGCCGGTTCTGCTCTCTGAGCTTTTTAACATAAACTATCCTATTCAGAAACTTGAAAGAGAGACCCTTGACAGCTATATGCGCTGCCGCGTTGACGAGTTCAAATTTGATATCTATCGTCAGGAGCAGATTCTCGCTCTGGCACAAAGCATCGTGGCCGATAGACGCAGTCGCGGAGTCGAGAAGCCCGGATCAGCTCGTGCCATCAAACAGAATATTTCCGGAAAGGAAATTGATGACGGGATTGAAGGCCTTGAGCCAGAAAGCGATCTGCTGCTGCCTCCCAGATTTAATTCTGCTTTTGCCGAATATTATGAGCGCCTGATGCAGATGAACGAAAAGGCATTTTTTGCAGAAATGAAAAAGCTGCGTTGTGTTCCGGTAAATAAATTCTGGCAACACCCTGCATATGCCCCTGAAGCTGTGTTAATGCAAGGTTGGGGAACATTGAGTGACCTTTATGCTTTCGGGCGACTTTATTACGAGAAGAATGGTTTCATTCTGGCAGAGGGTATTCAGGTGATTAAGCTTGATGATCAGGGCAAAGCGGCACTCAAAGCTTTAACTGGCTGGGAAACGGATATCGACTTTCTGCCCGTTCTTAGTGTTGGCGATCAAAAAATTGTTGTGCCATTTTTTGAAGAGATTGGCAATCTGTCTGCTATCAACGGCGAATTAGAAAGCGGGAGCAACTATCTTTCTGGCCAGCTGTTTGCCAGAATAAGTGTTTCTTTGAAAGTGCGGCGTAAAGCTGAAGGTATTACTGCCATGATGGGTGCAATGAGCTCAGGCCTGGGCGGTGGCGACGGCGAAGGTGAAATTGAAATCATAAAAATTCTTGAGCTTAGCTCCATGTCTCTTGCTGAATGCTCAGCCGCGCCCATAGATGTTTTTTATTTTTCTCCCGATAATGGCCAGAGCCTCTACGCTTATGCTGAAGGCATTAATGGTGTTATCAAAAGTAGTTATCCGCCCCTGCGATTAGCTGAATATGAGGTTCTCGAAGAACGAATCGAAATTATCGATGGCGTTGATACCCATTTATTTACCCGTTCAATCGAAGAAGACAGATCGATTGTTGACACATTCAGAAGTATTGCAATAGGTCTGCCAGATATCACCGCTTCAGGCTCAAAACTTCTTGCCAATACGTTTACGGCGCAGCGCAGTAATGAAGCGCCCGGAACCAGATCTACGGTGAGATGGTTCACTCACTCCAGAATTTACGAATTTCTAGCACTGCAAACAGCTGCAGAGCGTAAAGCGGCTGAAAAGACCGGGGTTAAGGTGGCACGTCCGGGCAGTCGCATGCGTGTTATTCTTCTGACCGTAAGTGGCGAAAACAAGAATATT
>JAQUZA010000319.1 GCA_028691595.1 Candidatus Rifleibacteriota bacterium | reverse complement strand
TCTAGTTTCTGGGCTGCGTGCAGCTGTTCTTCGAGGTTCTTCTGCTGCTCAGCAAGTTTTTCGCGTGCCAGTATCTCTTCCTTGAGTCTGGCGTTGGCTATTTCAAGTTCGTTAATGCGTTGCTGTAACTCGGGGTAGTAGCTTTTGCGAATTGATTTTTCGCCCAACCCGATAATTTTGTCACGCAACAGGTTAACCTGCTGCGTGTCTTCAGAGGGCTTCTTCATAGACAATCTCGATGTCGCGTTGTTCAGGCCGGCGCGGGTTGGTAACCATGCAGGGGTCATTCAGAGCATTTTCGGCCAGCCTGGCGATGTCATTTTTGCTCGCACCGCGTTGGGCAAGGGTTGCAGTGATACCGATCGATGCTTTTAAGCCATTGATATCTTCAAGGATCAGCTTGAGTTTGTCTTTTGGCAGCAGACCATGCAGCTTAAGACCCAGCGCTTCGCCAATTGCATCATATCGCTCACCGGCCACCGGGTAATTAAAGGCTATAACGTGATTCAAAAGAATGGCATTGGCTTCACCGTGGGGCAGATCAAGCAGGCCGCCAAGGCTGTGAGCCATCGCATGCACGGCTCCAAGGCTGGCATTGGAAAACGCCAGACCGGCCTCGAGGCTGCCAAGCATCATTTTGCCGCGGTAATCAAGATTGTCAGGGTTTTGCATAACTTTCTGGAGATTTTCGCGGATCAGGCGGATCGCAGCAAATGCGTGTACATCTGTGATTGGAGAATTGGCAGTGGAGACCACGGCCTCAATGGCGTGTACCAGAGCATCTATGCCAGTGCAGGCAGTCAGGTAAGGACTCATGGTCAAGGTGGTTTCGGGGGTGATGAGAGCAACATCCGGTACCATGGTTTTGCTGATGATTGCTATTTTAACCTTTCGCCCGCTGTTATTGATAATTGAAAATTGCGAAACATCGGCAGAGGTCCCGGCGGTTGTGGGTATGCAGATGAGCGGTGGGCCTGGAATTTCGACATTATCGACACCCTCGAATTCGAGAACATGCTGACGGTTGGTGCTGACAATGCCAATGGCTTTGGCGCAATCCATGGGGCTGCCACCGCCAACAGCGATGATAAGATCGCAGCCGCTGGCCTGGTAGAATTCAGCCCCCTCCATTACCTCTATGTCGCGTGGATTAGGGCTGACATTGGCAAAAACAGCGCTGGCCATGCCTTCTTTTTCAAGTTCTGTAATGACTTTCCCGGCCCAGCCTGCCGCAAAAACCCCATGGTCGGTGACGATGAGAGGTTTGTTTGCCCCAAAGTTGCGTGCATAACGAGAAACCAGCTCGAGGGCACCCTGGCCAAAAATGAATTCAGGCGCGACAAACTTTCTTAGCTCAAGAATAGTATACCTCCCTGAAATACTGTTTTACCTGTCTTGATTATACCGCAAGATCTCTAACCGAGAAACACAAAAAACAAGTCAAATACGTTGTTGTTATGTGGCCAGCGGCCGGGCTAAATTCGGGTGGAGCTGAAATGCCAGCCAGCATCTGCGGCAGATTTTGTTTAACCCTTTGAATCAAGGGTTTTTCGGACCTTTTCTGCGAGGTCGTTCATTGAGAATGGCTTCTGAATAAATGACACCCCGGCATTTAAAACTCCATGGTCGGCAATGACATCGGCTGTGTAGCCAGACATGAAGAGGCAGGCAAGCCCGGGATTAGATGCGAGAACTTTTTCGGCCAGTTCCCGGCCATTCATGCCCGGCATAATGACATCAGTCATGAGGAGCTGGATTTTGCCGGCTCGTTCTGCAGCAATTTGTATGGCCTTTTCGGGGGTTTCGGCGGTCAGAACCCGGTAACCCATGCGTTCGAGCATCATGGTTGAGATTTTCAGAATTGCCGGCTCGTCTTCAACGAGAAGTATTGTTTCGTTTTTGGCCCGGGCTGCCGTGGAATCTGGTTTTGTTTCTGGGGCAACGGTTTCGGCAGTATGCCCGGGAATATGAATATTGAAGGTGCTGCCTTTGCCCGGCTCACTTTGCACCTCTATGAACCCGTTATTCTGCTTAACAATCCCATAAACGGTGGCAAGGCCCAGGCCGGTGCCGCAGCCCGTCGGTTTCGTCGTGAAGAAGGGCTCGAACAGATGTGAGATTGTTTCGTTGCTCATGCCGCAACCATTATCAATAACACTCAAAATAACGTATTCACCAGGCAAAAAATCGGGATTGGTAATGCCGCAGTGTTCTTTGAGGCTTCGACTGGCGGTTTCTATAATCACTGTGCCACCTTGCGGACCAATGGCATCTCGGGCGTTAACCAGAAGATTTGCCAGCAGTTGATCAACCTGAGAGGGGTCAATACAGACTACCACTGGTGTTGTTGCAGGCTTCCAGACCAGTTTGATGTTCTCGCCAATCAATCTGGTAAGCATTTTCAGCATCGAGTCGATTGTGCAGTTCAGATCGAGAATTTTTGGGGCGATGGTCTGTTTGCGGGCAAAGGCCAGCAACTGACTGGTAAGATCAGCCGAGCGTCTTGCAGCTTTTTGAATTTCTTCGAGATGTTCGCGAAGCCCGGAAGTTTCAGTGAGTTGCTCGATGGCCAGTTCTGCCTGGCCAAGAATGACACTGAGCATGTTGTTAAAATCGTGGGCAACACCACCGGCAAGCAGGCCCACCGATTCCATTTTCTGTGCCTGTGAAAGTTGCGACTGCAGCTTTTTGCCCTCTTCTTCAAGCCGCCGGCGTTCGGTAATATCGACGTTGAATTCTGCCACCAGCCACTGATCTTCTGAAGCCTGGAACGGAATAGTATGCACTTCGACCAGGCGGTTTTCTTTAGGTAGAAGCTCTTCGGTAATCATAATTTTTCGGGTGCGCAAAGCCTCTGGGATCCCGCAGCCGGGGCAAGGCCCGCTCAGGCCCATAAAATATTCGTAACATTTTCTGCCTTCGGGTTTTCCGTAGGTTAACTGCCATGCCGGGTCGACATAACGCAGATTAAACTGCGGATCGATGATATCAATGCCGGTCCTGGTAATACCCAGAATGTATTCGATTCTTTTTCGCTCTTCGGCAAGCTCTTCATTGCGGCGACACATGTCGGTGATGTCGCGAAACACCAGAACAGCCCCGCTGGCTGCCATATCGATATTGCGAACAGGTGCGCAGCTGTGAGCAATCTGAAGCTGTTGGCCATTTTTTGTTTTGATAAACAGGTTGTCTGACACCTCAATTACTCGCTTTTTTTCGAGAGCCAGAGAGATGAGATTCTTCACAGGAGCTCCGGCGGAATTGCACAGGCTCAATACTGTATCTACAGGTTTTCCGCAAGCTTCATTCGCGCTCCAGCCAGTAAGGTTTTCTGCGGCAAGGTTGATACTTTCAATTCGACCATCGGTATCACAGGCAATTACGCCATCGCCGATCGAACGCAATATGGCTGCCTGCCTCTCTTCTTTCTCACACAGTTCAGCCTGTCTGGCTATAATTCCGGCATCAGTGCGGCGCAGCAACACAAAAACGAACCCGAGAAGTGCTGCCAGCAATACTGTTGTGGCAACTCCCCCGATAACAATCATGCGGTTGAAGTTTCCGGTCGCCGCAGTAATATCATTAATAAGAAAAAGAGTTCCGATTTCCTGCCCTGATGCATCTTTAAGAGGCGCGCCCGACGTTCTCCAGGTTTTTCCTTCAAAAAGAATGTTGCTGGTAACAAAGTCCTGCTGCTGGCCTGAAGCTTCGAGTGTTTGAGTGAATTTATCAGGCAGAAGTGTTTGCGATTCAAAAATCATGAGGCTATCTGGAAACCTTTTCCAGTATTTGTCAGGGTTGTCGAGGCGATGGCGGGCCTCCCAGGCCTGGCGGTTGACCAGACTTTTTCTGGCAGAGATCGCAATCTGCATTTTTGATCTGCTGTGCAGATCATTGAGAATATCTTCGATTTCTCTGCCAAGTTCAAAATACCCGACCAGAGAATTGTTATCATAAATGGGCGATACGATTTTCAGGATTAAATTGCCTTCAGAAGTCAGCTCAAGGCCTGATGCTGCTTTGCCTGTGCGTTTTGCCTCAGCTGCCAGGCTGGTGTTTATCAGGGGCGGGGCGGTTGCTGTTTCTATGGATCTGGCAATGCATAGCATGTTTTTATCGAAGAAGCCGGAGCTGAAAAATTTCTGGTCGATTGACAAAGCTTTTAAAACAGGTTGCCAGCAGGCGAGGAGCTCTGCAGAATCTTTTTTGCTTACAGCTGTGATGACTTCAGGCTTCGTGGTAAGTGATTGCATAGCTGCTGCCAGCCCCATAGTCTGGTAGTGAAGTGCCAGGCGCAACTCTTCATGGGTTTTGTCATTTAGAGCGCCAAGGTGATCATTAAGACTGGTGCGATAAAGCATCTGCATCATTGTTCCTGCGCCGGCGACCAGGAAGATCAGCATCAGTGACATTGCCGGCATCAGTCGGTTCAAAACGGGTCTGGGAGCTTCAGTTGCGTCCGGCAGGCTGAAAAGTATAACGAGAATGCCAATGCTGAGCAGCAATGTAAGCCCAATGGGCAGGGCGGCTTTGGCAGCTAGGTCCTGGTGCCAGGTCGAAATGCTGACATCC
>JAQUZA010000318.1 GCA_028691595.1 Candidatus Rifleibacteriota bacterium | reverse complement strand
CGGCAATTGCTATAACCGGCAGAGAAGTAACCGGTTCGCTCCAGATTGCTACCGAATCAGGTATTCCTGCCCTCATGGCGACAACCTGCACGATTACCTTGCCGACCGCAGTCAGGGTTTCGGTCAGACGGTTCTCGACGACCTTAAGGTTGCGACCAAGATAGATATCGCTTAAAAGCTGCGAAGTTTCTGAAGCTATCTGGTGCAACCCCCGCCGACCAAGCAGCTCTTTACTTAAAAAAGCTTCTATTTGAGGGTCAGCGGTTATTAAGCTGGCGGTCTGAAACATCATCAGGGCCCGCAAAGCTTCGCCGCCGCGAATTGCCGGTGGCTTGAAACGCGAAACTATTCGGGCGAGTCGATCAGAATAGGGGATATTTGCGGCCAGTACATTGGCAGGAAAATCATCAACACGAGCCCATTCTTCGGGGGTAATGCGATCCTGATAGGCATAGTCAGGGTTCAGATTGAAGGTCGAAGGCGAAAAGCCGTTTATATCAACCTTCAAAGCAAGATTGTTTTGCATCAGATTGCGGGCAACAATACCGATCATGTTGCGCAGCTCATTTCGCAGCGCTTCATCACTCACGTATGGCCATGCAAGAGCACAGCCCATAAAAATACCCGTATACTGGTCTCGTGAAGTATCAGCCTTAAAACAGAGATGGCTGTAACTGCCTGCCCCGTCAATTATATCTGAGCCCTGGCCAAGCTCTTCGCGTGTGCCGTAAGCCCGGCCGATAAAGCCCTGGCGCCCGGCCATGTCATGAAGTTGAACAAAGGCCCGCAGACACTTCTCGATGTTTGCCAGCGCTGCCGGGTCTGAAGCAACCCGGTACCTGTATACCTGTGAGGCTATGTAGGCACCTGTCCAGATTGTTGAATCGCCAGAAGACCTGTAACGATGGCTTTCACCTTCGCCCGTCGGTTGAAGATTCACCACCAGACCGCGCGGAATATGCTGCCCGGCGATCAAACTATCGAATTTCGCTGCTTTTTCGGCGAGCGGGCCTGCTGAAATGGCCTCAGTCGAAAGAAATATCAGTAGTAAAAAAGAGATAAACGGCAAAATATTGAAGTGCAATTGCTTTGATCTGGCTTTGGTCATCGTTGCTCCAGAGGTTGGCTAAAAGAATCGACCCCGGCCGGAAGAACCAGCCGGGGTCGTTGTAAAAATGCTTATCTTCGTCGGCGCACAGTGCCGGCTTTGCTCCAGACTGCATAATTGTCGCCGCTGGCAGCGAGTTTGAATGAATTGTCAGGTGCCCAGTCACGATTGCCAAGTTTAACGGCCACTTTGCCATCGATGATTGCTGCATAAAGACCGTTTTCGGCCTTGATGATTTCGACCTTGCTGGCGCTGTTGAGTTTGCTGGCTTTGCGGATCGCGATCAACTTCTGAATCGGAGCAAAGAGGTTCCAGTCGTAGATGTGTTCCCAGAATATGCAGGGAATGCCGGGATGCGTCAGGATGTAGGCATAGCCCTGCATCACGTGCTTGTCGGGGAACGGCCAGTGACTTTGCTGCGAACCGGTGTCGTGGTTGTCGAGAAAGGTTACGGCACGGGTTGGCCACCAGCCGATGAGACCGGAAGGCTTGCCTTCTGAGTCTTTAAGACGGTTATATTCACCGTTTACGGCAACCTGCAGGATCCCTTTGGTGGTAAAGTCGAACAGACAGGCAACTTTGCTCGGATTGCCGTCGAGCCAGGTGCAGAGTTCCTGGCGGTGCCTGTTCTGATCATAATTGAGGGACGAGCCCTGGAAAGCCATGTTTGTCCAGACTTCGCCGACTGAAAAGAGGGGTTTGCTGCCGGCATCATAAGCTCCGGCGTAACTTGAAGCATAGCCTTTTGAATAATCATAGCGCCAGGCCTTGAAGCCGAGAGATTTGAGCCAGTTGAGCCATTCGATGATGTCGGCTCTAACTGTTTCATTGCTGTGGTCAAGATCGGGAGCGGCGTGATAACCCTCGCCGGAATCGTTGTTGCCGGTGCCGCCAAACTGGCCACGACAGACGGCCCACTGTTCCCATTTGGCTTTGCCTGAGGCAAAGTGATAGATGTTCCAGATGCCGTTATTGTCTTGTTTGCCTGCACAGCGGTGATTTACCACAATGTCGGCCACCGGGGCGATGCCCTGGGCGTTGAGTGCTTTAAGGGCGGCGACGAGTTGATCCTGGTTGCCGTAGAAAGTTGGCGAGTCTTTGCTGCCAAGGTCGTAGTAATCGCCTGGAAGGTAACCCTGGGGGCTCACTGAACGAGAAACTGGCGGAAACCAGACAAAATCTACGCCAAGGCTTTTGAGGCTTTCGGCTCTGGCTTCAATTAGAGAATACCATCGGCTGGGCGTGCCACGTGCCTGACTGTTCCAGCCAAAACCCTGGAGCATTACCCCATGAGAAACCGCTGCCGGTGGGTCGGCAAAAGTTGGCATTGCAGCTGCAACGGCCATCAGAATCACCAGCAAAAGAAATCGGCTCCGGGTCAATCTTGAGAAAAGCATGTCTGGCACTCCCCTGATAAATCTGGTAATTCAGAAGACAGAACACTGGTCAAACCTGATTCTCTACCTGCGCACCTGGTTCGAATCTGGTCACTGTTTAACAAAAACAAACTCAGTACAAAAAATTATAGCAGATTACCAGATTATTTGCCAGTGGTCAGACGCAGCAACCAGCGCGGCTCGCCTTTATGGGGGTGCAGAGCAAGCTCGGCAACTTTTTTAAAGCCGCCCTTGTCGATGTACAGTTTTCTTGCTGCGGCATTGTCAGGGTTCATGGTCAGTTCGAGACTGGTTATGCCCGCTTTTTGCGCTGCTTCAACAATCAGTTTAAGCAGCAGCGAACCATACCCCTGGCCCTGGTGACAGGTGGCAACTGCAAACCCGAAAACAACAGCAGCCTGATCGTGAAAGCGCCTCAGTATAACCGCTTCAGCAACTACAACCGGCCCGAGTGCCAGGCAAAAAACAGCCTCGCTGCGTGCGAATTGCGACAGGTTAAAAACAGAGATGCCGTCTTCGCCAAAGGCTTGACGATCAATTTCGGCGACCTGTTCGAGAATCTGCCAGTCCTGGGGGTCTGGCTGAATTAGTTGAACCTTATGTTTCATGTTGTTGCCCCGTTGAGCTACCGTTATTATTTTCAACAGCTGCCAGGCAACTGACTGACTCGTCGGCAAGGACGATCATGCACAACCGGCGGTGGCATGGCAGCAGCCTTCTCAGCTTAAAAGGCAGGGTGTAACGGGCCAGAATCTGGCCTGAATTATTTAAAAGGCCAAGCTGGTCGAGATTTGTGCCGACAACTGCGCCGGCTTCATGACCGGTTATCAGCACCGGTCTGCCCGTCAGGCTCGTTCTGGTCATCTGCCCGGTGCGGCGTTGCAGAACCACGATTGAATCATCTGCGGTGCCGGCAAAAATCGTTTCGAGATTTTTGTTGTAAGAAACCGCTGTTATAGCGGCATCTAGTTTATATGAAAAAACTGTGTCGGGACTCGGGTCGAAAATGCAGATCAACCCCGCTTCTGTACCACAAACAATAAACTGGTCGGCCACTGAATCAATAAAACTCAGATTTGCATTGAAAGTCTTTTCGGCCACCACCGTGCCGGAACTGTCGGCCAGAAAAAAGGCCCTGTCTGATTTTATGATAACCCGGGTTCCAAAACTCAGAAGCCCTTCTGCCGGCCCAGCAAGCTCAATGACATGGGAAAAATGGTCGAATGCCAGGTAAAAGCGGCATTGCTTATGGGCATCGATCAGCATGAGTGCCCCGTCATTAAAGACGTGAACGCAGCAAAACTGCCCGAAAAACCGGAAAATTTCACAACCTGAAAGGTCGTAGCCGGTTACCCCACTTTTAGAGACAATAACAGCCATGTCGGCATCAGGGTTGGCAGACATGCTGATAACCTCTTCGCTGTTCAGCCTTTCCTGCCATATTTCTTCGCCAATGTCGTTGACACAGAGCAATCTTTCGTTGCCATCCCAGATGAGGCTGTATTCAACTCCGTCCTGGCCTGACCATGAACATATTTCGGAGTGATGCTGATCGTCGCCCGGGAGCTCGAGAGCCCAGGCCTTGCGAAAGCTGGCAACTTCACCGGTAAGAGGCTTGACCGAAACTTCCTGGAAGGTCATGCGGTTGCTTTGCCGCCTGTCTGACTGGGTCAAAAGCCCTATTTCTCCGTGTTCGGTCGCGTAAAAAATGCACAGGCCATCGTTGGTGATCGAAACATCGAGCAGTTTGTCAGGGAACCAGTGTTCCCATAACTGTTTTCCGGTGGCATCGAGTTTAATAATCTGCCCGGAATTCGAAAAAATTAATGATTCGCCTGTTTTTGAGGCATAAGAAACACCGCTGGTTTTGTGCCCGAGATCACCTTTCCAGATACCGAAGCCTTTGGTGAGGTTCAGACAGAATGTTTTGCCATTTTCGGCAGCAGCCAGAACGATCTGGCCATCCTCGCTGAGCTCAAGATCAGTTATGGTACCGATTCCCATAAAGGCATCATAGGGTTTACCGTTGTGGTTGACGGCAGACAGACCTTCGCCCCGGTCGTCGAAG
>JAQUZA010000317.1 GCA_028691595.1 Candidatus Rifleibacteriota bacterium | reverse complement strand
AATTTATTCTTCAGACAACGCTGTTTGCGGTTATTCCTTATGTCTGCAGCATAGTCGCCAGACATATTGGTGGCTGGAACTTTGGTTCGTTGCTGGCTTTGTGGTTCGGGCTTTTTGGGGTGGCGATTCTCTTTTATCTTTTCTGGCCGATTTATAATATTCACCGGGCCATGATCCGTGAAAAGGACAGAAAGCTGAATCTTATTTCCGGTGAGCTTAATGAACTGCTTTCGGGGCAGCGTCTCGAGCAGGAACGCATTCATAAGTTACGCAATCTTATGGAAATCAGAACCCACCTTCACGAGATCAACACCTGGCCTTTTGATATGAATAAGGTCATCGGGCTTCTCTCAGCGGTTATTATACCCATGGCCTCGATTCTCGTCGACAGAATGCTCAAAGGTGGGCAATAACTGGCCGGTCGGCCTCGATGCGCAAGGCTTTTTCATCAGGACATCAGGACATCAGGACATCAGGACATCAGGAAAAGAGCAGAAGACTCAGGGCCATGATCATCATCCCTGAGACAACGCCGTAGGTGCAGAGGTGGTGTTCACCGTATTTTTCGGCAGCGGGCAGCAGCTGGTCGAGTGAAATGAATACCATGATGCCCGCTACTCCCGCAAATAGAAGCCCGAACATTGTGTCGTTAAAAAATGGCATGAGTACAAAATAGCCGAATATTGCTCCAACCGGCTCCGACATGCCAGATAGAAATGAATACATGAAAGCTTTGCGGCGGCTGCCGGTTGAATAATAGATAGGCACCGACACTGCAATACCCTCAGGGATATTGTGGATGGCAATGGCCACTGCGATGCTGACCCCGAGGGTGGGGTCCTGGAGGGCGGCGGTAAAGGTGGCGATACCTTCAGGGAAATTGTGAATGGCAATGGCAATAGCTGAAAAAATACCCATGCGGTGCAGTTTTCCGGCATCACTTTTGGGCGAAGAAATGCTTTTTTCGGGGCAGCAGTCGAGTTCGCTGACTTCATGCGCTTCATGCGGGTTTTCAAAATCTGGAACAAGCTTGTCGATCAGAGTTATGAGAAACATGCCGCAAAAAAAGGCGATGGTGGTGTACCAATAGCCCCGAACCTCACCCACTGCAGCAACCAGTGAGTCTTTTGCCTTGACGAAGATTTCAATCATCGAGACATAGATCATGACTCCGGCAGAGAAACCAAGAGCTACCGCCAGAAAACGTTTGCTGGTTTGTTTTGAAAAGAAGGCAAGAAGGCTGCCAATGCCGGTTGCAAGCCCGGCAAACATGGTCAACATGAAGGCGGTCAGGAGGTTTTCTGAATACATTATTGCTCCATTAACAGTATCTGATTTTTGAATTCTAAATAAAAAAGAGTTCTGGAGGGCTAAATAGGCGGAAAAAGCGGTAGATTCTACAAATATCTGCAAAAAATCATCGGGGGCAGCTTTCGTTTGTGTGCAAATCAATTCAGGAAAGGTGTGAAAATTCGCGCAAAAGGGTTATATTTAATATATAGGAAACAAGAGGCAATTATACTATAAAAAGCATGGCATTGCCGCAATTATCAAACCTGCCTCATTCTGCAAAGGAGAGGTAACATGACCAGGCGAACCGTTTTTGTCGGAGACCTGCACATCGGTCTGGGTGCCGAAACCAACTGGTACCAGAAAACGACACATGAGCCGTTGTTGAAGTGTTTTCTGAAGTACCTCAGAGAAAACTCCCGCAATTTTGATGAGCTTGTAATTCTCGGAGACTGGTTCGATCTCTGGAATTACCATCCGTTCTGTGCTCCTCCCTCTGTTTCCCAGATAATGGCTCAAAACCCGGGTCTTTTTCAACGTCATGAAGATGGTGACTTTATCAGTCTGCTTGACGAGTTGCCAATAAGGTTTATTAACGGTGACCACGACATGGAAGTGGAACTGCGTGATATAAACAGCGAGTTCAGCCGGCTCAGCGACCGGAAAATTCTGCCCGGGCATGGCTTTGACCTTGAGAAATCAGCGATTTCAAATACTTATTATCTGCGAGAGGGTATCTGGGCAGAACATGGTCATCAGCACGATCTGTTCAACAAGCCGGCTCTTAACGACGAAAATCCAATGGCGCCACTGCCGCTTGGTTATTTTGTCAGCCGCATCTATTGCCATTTCCTGCAGAAAAAAATCGCGAGCCTGCATCGAATGGATGCCGCCTGCGTTGCTGGTTGTGGTAATGCCAGCTATGAAAGCTACGGAATCAAGTTGCATGATCTGATAACAGAGCTGATGCAGCAGTTGCGCCGGGGTGAGCGCTTCAACCCCGCCAAAATCATTCTTGACATGATGTTGCAGTACAACCGCAACAATCTTCTTGAATTTAAGGTGGCCGGCAAAAGCCTGGCAGAGGTCAGAACTGACGGTGTAGCACGTTTTTACCCGAATCTTGTAACTGAAGATAATTTTTATGAAGCTTTGTGTGAAGCCGAAGTTGCCTATGATGGTCTTGGTCACTTTGTCAGGGCGCATTTTCTGGCAAACCCGCATTGCCGGGTCGCCGTAATGGGTCATACTCATTGCGCCAGTCTCAATTTATGCGGAAACGCCAATCAACATGCTTACGCCAATCCTGGCCATTTCTGCCCCAGCCATCCAGATATTCTCAATCATAAGTCACTTCCAGGGTGGATAGAAATCGAAAAGATCGATGACGGCGCTTACCGGATTTTTCAGAAAGCTGTTGCCGGCAATCACCCCGAAGATATTGTCGAGGTTGCAGCCCTGAGGGCTCAGCATTCTTAATGAGCTAACCCGGCACCTTATACTCTGACGCAAGCAATTATTGATAACTGCAAAATGAAAAGCGGTTAATGATTTGTTGTTAGGCCTTTAAAGTGAAATTTGTTTTACAAGGTTCAATAGAGCCTCTTCCGGCGAGCAGCAAGTTTTCGCCGGCCGAGGCTTTTTTTTGCGAATTTTTGCTCGTCAGACATTTGTTTACAAAATTGCAGAGGGGGCTTAGCAATTGAATACTAAATCTGTATAATGATTTATTCTCGGTCATTCTTAAAGCCATGCCACAAGACGCAGGAGTCTCTTCAACTCTATGAAATTTTCTTTCAGTCTATATTTTCAGATAACCATTCTTTTTTTGCTGCTCAGCATTATTTCGGCAGTTGGTGCCGGCACTTTGAACTACCTCGAAAGTCGGCGCATTATTGTCGGCCAGTTCAACGAATCGATGCGCAGTATCGCTTCAACAATAAGTTCGAGTCTGAACGACAAGACCGACGATGCCGCCGATGCAATAATGCGACTCAGTCGCCACGATGTGCTGCACCTGGGCAACTCTGAAGAGATTCAAAAGTTTCTGCAGGTGGCAGTCGATTCATCGTCGTTGTTCAACAATATTTATTATTTCGACGCACTTGGCCCCTTAAGGGCCGCCGCTTATGCCGACGGCCGTGATAGTTCACGCTACGCGGGCGAGAATTTTCAAAACTACAAAGATCAGGAAAAAACCCGGATGGTCTATTATGACCTGACCCGGGCGCTCGAAAACCGCATGCCGGTTTTTTCGGCTTTCTTTAAATCGGCAACCAATCGTCTGATGAATTCTTTCATTGTTCCGGTAGTGCACGAAGAAAAGGTCGTTGGCCTTCTCAGCTGCGGCATTGTGCTTGACCGCACCAACAAGCTTCTTGATATGATGACAAGGCTGAAGCCGCACCCCCACGGTTATATCGCTTTGATAGACAAAGAAGCAAAGGTGCTTTTCAGTGTTGGCGATCTTCCCGTTAATTTTTCGCCCAACAGTGAATGGCTTGAAGTCGAGGATTTGTTGATCAGCGAGGCCGGGTTTCTGCAGACGGTTCTGCGTCTTGAAAAATCAGGTCTGGGTATCTGTACCGGCATTCCAGAAACAGCGATTGCCGGGCTGCTGAATCACCTGCGTCGCGGCACAGTAGCCTTTACACTTGGAGTTGGCATTGTCGCATCGTTATTTGGAATTCTGGCAGCATCGATTCTAATTTCCCCCCTGACCGCACTTGTGGCGGGGTTGCGTCAGTTACGCTCCGGTGTTCCAGGTGACCGTATCGACCGCACCGCATCTGGTGAAATCGCCGAAGCCTTGTCGGTATATAATGAGATCAGTGCCCGCCTTGCGCGAGACCCTGAGGCAACAAATGTCTGGGCTGCGATGTGGCATGAAGGAAAAGGTGTGGATAAGAAGAACAAATCTTCAGAAACGAATGCTGATTAATTTGTTCTCGCAATGCTTTAACCGGAATAAGGAAGTCTGATGTCAGAAAAAGTTGATCCGAAAATTCCCTTCAAGTCCCCGTATTTACCTGAGAATCCAAAAATAGTCGGCGTTCAGGAGGGCTATGATCTCTGGTCAGAAATTTATGACGAAGAGGCGAATGCCCTGATTCAGCTTGAAGAGATGCATTTGTTTCCACTTCTGCAGCAGGGAAACTACAAAAATATCTTTGACTGTGGTTGTGGCACCGGTCGTCTTGCTCTCTGGCTGCGTGGGCGGTTTCCTGAGGCGGAGGTTACCGGCGCTGATTTTTCACAGGGAATGCTGGCACGGGCTCGTGCCAAGAGTG
>JAQUZA010000316.1 GCA_028691595.1 Candidatus Rifleibacteriota bacterium | reverse complement strand
ATCTGGGTCAATTCAGTGTCAGGTTTGATCTGCAGAGGCGGGGAGATATCGGTTGTCTCTTTCTGCCCACTGGATTTGGCTTCGCCCAGAAGGGTGGCAGTGCGGAAATCTTTCATGTCTTTGACACCGGTCAGTGCTTCATCGGTTACCGGGTAACGATGGTATTCAAAATAGGCCGAATGGCCAGTCATAGAAAACCCTTTAAGACTGGCACCCTTGTCGTTTACCACCTTTTCGGCCTGGGCTCTGACCTGGCCATAAAATTTTGGCAGAAGCTTAAAAACAGTCTGATCATCGACGTGGAGAATTTTTTGTAACTTGCGTGGCTCAGGAATGAAATCTTCGTGAGCAGCGTCAATATTGAGGTAAACAAAGTTGTTACGGCGATTGCCCAGATAAACCTTGCCGAATTGGTCAGGGCCTAACCCGGTCTGGTCAATTTCGAGTTTTTGTTTGAATGGATTGAGGCTGAGACCTGAGAGTGAGTCGAATTCTTCCTGGCCATCTCTGACGAAAAGAGCGTAATCGAGAATAAAACTGCCGGCGTATGAAGATCGCTGCGTAGAATTATCGCGCCTTGAAACTATTGCTATAACCTTATAGTCATGATGTCTGGTGATGGTGCAGGCCCCCTGAACGGTTTTTTTGAATTCGGGTTTTGGTTCAGCGGTAACCCGCAGTTCAATTGTGCCCACACCTTCGTTTTCGTAGTATTTTGCTCCAACGCTATCAACGTTTCTGAAGTCGATTATTCTTGCAGTGGCTTCAATGTTCAACTTCGCCCCCATCGGCATGAAGGCGGCCTGGGCCAGGGTCAGGGTGACCGGAACAGGGACTCCCTTTGAATTTTTGCTGTCAAGGCCTGTGGAGGAGGCATCAATATCAGCGCTTCTCTTGACAAGTTTGCTGAAAAAGGAGCTGGCGGGGTTTTTGCTTTCGTTGTGTACATACATGAAGGCTTCTTCGATGGCGGCGGCAGCCAGTTGTCGTGCCATTTCGGAAGTCTGAAACCGGTATGCAGACGACTGGGCCTGTCGAGACATGAAGTGAAACTGCATGGCCAGCAGACCGATGATGATCATGACAAAAATCGCTGAAAACATGGCGACCCCGGTGCGGTTCAGTTGTCTTACTGGCGGCAGCATGATCTGATCTCCTCAACTTGTTAGCTTCAGTCTACACTTGTGAGACCGCAAAGGCAAGTTACCGGCAAAATCTATCATGGTAAAAGCATTCAGTCCATGAATACAGATTCTACACCCGGAATGACGATTTGAATGAGTCTCAATCCGTGCATTCAAATGTGACAAAGGACTAGTGGAAATTGAAGTATCAGCGTGGTAAAGTAACTGCATTAATCTATCGCTGGAGCTTTTATGACAGAGGAAAAAAAATACCGACTGGTTACCCGCAGTGATTTTGATGGTCTTGTTTGTGCTGTGCTGCTCAAAGACCTCGGCATGATCGATGATATCAAGTTCGTTCACCCCAAAGACATGCAGGACGGCAAGATTGAAATTACCAGCCGCGACATAACCACTAATCTACCCTATGTTGATGGAGCTTATCTGGTTTTTGACCATCACCTGAGTGAAACGATCCGGAATGAAGGTCGGCGTGAAAACCACATTATCGATGCCGATGCCAAGTCTGCTGCCAGGGTTGTTTACAAATATTATGGGGGGCATGAGCGCTTTCCTCATATTTCCGAAGATATGATGGAAGCGGTTGACAAGGCTGATGCAGCCCAGTTCAGTGTTGACGAAATTTTGCGGCCGAGTGGTTGGGTGCTTTTGAACTACCTCATGGACCCAAGAACCGGTCTTGGCCGTTTCAGAAATTTCAGGATTTCAAATTATCAGCTGATGATGGATCTAATCGACTGTTGCAAAGACATGACCATTGAGGAAATCATGGACATGCCGGATGTTAAGGCTCGCGTCGATCTTTATTTTGAACAGGAAGAGAAATTCAGAGAGCAGCTTCATCGCTGTTCAAAGATCTATCACAACCTTATCGTTCTCGATTTGCGTGATGAAGAGGTCATTCATGCCGGCAACCGCTTTATGATTTATGCCCTGAACCCGGAATGCAATATTTCTATACATATTCTCTGGGGCTTTCAGAAACAGAATACCGTTTATGCCGTCGGCAAATCGATAGTTAACCGCTCTTCAAAAACCAATATCGGTGAATTGATGCTGAAATACGGTGGTGGAGGCCATCATGCTGCCGGCACCTGCCAGATCGATCATGACAAAGCCCCAACGGTGCTCAAAGAATTGATCGAAAAAATAACCCGCGACGGTTGAGCTGCTTGATTATTTCGCTGGTTTCCAGCCTGATATGCGCTTCTTCAGGCTGGTTACCTTCGATTTGCTCAGTTTGAGCTCGATTTCACGGCGCAGGCGCTGCGATTCTTTGTCGCCCTGTTTTTCAGCAAGTGAATACCAGAAATAAGCCTCTTCAGGGCTTCGGTTAACGCCTTCACCATTTTCATACATTGTGCCAAGGCTGAACTGAGCATTGGCATTATTCTGTTCTGCTGCTTTTAGATACCACTCTGCAGCCAGTTTGTGGTTTTTTTCGACGTGCATGCCACAGTAGTACATGAAAGCAAGGTTAACCTGAGCCTCCGGGTCACCTTTTTCGGCGGCGGGCGCGAAAATTGCCGCAGCTTTGGCAAAATCTCCGGCCTGGTAGGCTTTGCCAGCTTCTTCAAGAGAAACTTTTCTGCTGCAGCAACCACTGGCGATAAAAATGCTCACTGCAATCAAAGTTAATGTGCAGTATTTTATCAATACTTTCATCTCGCGGTTCCTTATTGTTCTTGTTGTTCACTTTGAATCTAAATGTTTTTACCGGGTTTGTAAAGTTTGTAAACTTCGCCAGATGAGTGGATAAACTTTTTTGTATGGGGTAAGATTGATGAAGATTTGAGAGAGGCGATATGAAGCGAAGAATAAAAATGGCTCTGCCACTGGTTTTCGCGTTTATTCTGACGCTGCTGCCCTTTGGTCTTTTAGAATATAACCAGCATCAGCGCTCTCTTATTCAGCACGAACGCGAATTGTTAAAATGGGAACATAAGGCCGGCAACTATCTGCAGATGTTTAAAGCATTATGGTCACTGGAACTGCAGATAAAATACCGTCAGTTTCGCCTGAAAAAGGCGAGATTGCATGCCGGCTTAACGGCTGATTTCACCGGGGCGCAATTCCTGCAGGATCTTCAGGTCGCTTTTCCGAAAAATATCTACCCGGAAGCTATCTTCGCCGGGATTTACAAACCGTCTACCGGAGTTCGGATGTTTACCGGGCCCGGTTTTTACAGCCAGAAACAGAGATTCTTTAAAAGAATTCTTGAGGGGCTTGCAGCTGAGAAAAACGATTCAGGCAGCGGGTTGTCTACCCTAAACAGTCTTATAAAAGGTGCTTTTGGCGAGGTAATTGATTTTAACCTGTTGAAGAATTACCGGCGTGGCAAAGTTTCAAGAGCGATGTTTGAAGGCTCACTGCATCTTCTTTACTGGGATAAAATAACCGCGAAAGATGGTTCTAACCTGGTTTTTATTCAGCTGTTTCTACCCGAAAAGAATGACCGTCTGGCGGTGATGCATCAGGTTGCCAATTCTCTTAGCAAAAGAAGCCCTGATATCTGTTCTGTTCTGGTGCCGCTTGAGTTCGCCGGCAGAGATGTTTCACCTGTTTTTGATGCACATGTTCCATCCGAACAACGGCACCACCTTCGTGGCTTGTTTAAACGCATGGCTGAAAAGCCTCTTGAGCGAGACCTTCTTGTTCCAGCAGGAAAGTTCATAGATCATCAAGGGGTCAGGATTTTTAGAGATTTTATCGACTATGCAGTTCCTTATGAAATCTGGGTCTTGAGCAGGGATAACCCGGAAATGAATCTTCGTGAGCCTGCGATCAGCTTTCTTTTGCGATTGTTCTTTTTTTCTGGCTGGATACTTGTTTTCTGCAAGGTTCTGATCAGTGGTCATCCGGTTGGAATAAGCCTGAAAAACTGGTTGACATTAACATTTATCGTGGTCGGTATTCTGCCGTTGGCAGTTTTTTTTGTGGCCGGAATATTTCAGATCGATTCGTCGCTGTTTCGCCGTGAACAGGAAGCGGTAAAGGATGCCCTGCAACGACTCGAAGAAGCCGATGCATCAGGCGAAGTCATTATGGCAGAATTTCGCGATGCTTGCCGCCAATGGACAAGCGAACCGGCCTGGGTGAAGAATATTTCCGCCTGGGATGCCCCATCCTGGGAAAAAGCAGTGCAGTTCATGCAGACAAAGTTCGCTTCGTCAGGGCTTGATCTCGGAGCAATTTACATCTACCCCCCTGATAAGGCGGGGATAAAAGACCGTTGTTTTTTACTGCCCGGTGCCAAAAATACTCTTGCCCAGGAGCAACAGACGCACGATTTTTATCTTTCCTGGATTCGCAAGGCCTATTTTAAGATCGCCCCTGAACTGATGCAGGGAGTTGAGCCAGAAATGTCTATTTTTCACGGTCGAACCGGCCAGGAAGTTTTGCGCATATTCATGAGCAACCGCGGTGACGTTGAATTTGTC
>JAQUZA010000315.1 GCA_028691595.1 Candidatus Rifleibacteriota bacterium | reverse complement strand
CGCTGAATCACTCAGCTCTGAACCCTGGATATATTAAGGGTTATGTGCCGGGGGTAAGAGAGAATGGCGGTCAGTACACGCACGGAGCAATCTGGGCAACCATGGCTTTTGCTGCTTCGGGTGACCGGGAAAGGGCCTGGGAATTGTTCTCGATGATCAATCCGATCAACCATGGCCGCTCATTAAAAGAGATAAACACTTACAAGGTTGAACCTTATGTTGTCGCAGCCGATGTATATGGGCTTTCACCGCATGCCGGCCGTGGTGGGTGGACCTGGTACACCGGGTCGGCGGCCTGGATGTATCGGCTTATCACTGAGTCATTGCTGGGGTTAAGGCTCGAGGTCGACCACTTGCGCTTTGAGCCCTGCTTACCGTCAACAGGCTGGGAAATCTTCAAAATGCACTATCGTTATCGTGAGACTGTTTATCACATTACGATCAGGCAGATAAAAGGTCAGAGCGAAGATGTCATTGTGGAAGCTGACGGCAAAATCCAGCCGGAAAAATCGATTCCCCTGATAGATGACCGCCAGGAGCACTTCGCCGAAGTTAAGGTTGCGACCGGAACCCTGGCTGAGCCGGTTGCCCGGGAAATCATGAATTGAACTGCAAAGTCGAGGGTTTGATTTATGGATTCAGGAAAGAAAGGTGAAAAGAATGGACGATGAAAAACAGTTGCGTCAAAAGGCTCTTAAAGCCGAAACCAGGATTTTGATTGTTGATGACTACGAATTTATGAGGCAGACAATCGCAGGGATTCTTCGGCAAACAGGCTACCAGAAAATTTTTGAAGCCCCGGATGGCAATACCGCCATTACATTTTTAGATAAAAATGCGGTAGACCTGATTCTGTGCGACTGGGAGATGCCTGGAAAAACGGGTTTGGAAGTTTTGAAGCATGTTCTTGCTAACGGCCAGATTAAGCATACTCCATTCATAATGATTACAGCCAGGTCAGCTCTTTCTGAACTTGAAAGAGCTATTGACAACGGTATTAAGCATTTTATTGTCAAGCCATTTTCACCCGATATTTTGCGCAAAAAGATTGCGGCAGTGCTGGCTAAATCGCAAGATCGGGAGGTATCCTTATGATCGAAAAGAGCACAATTCTGTCACGTAAGAAAGTTTTGATTGTTGATTCTTTTGCCGATAACAATGCCAATCTTGAAAGCTGGTTTTCTAACCGGCACGAATTTGAGGTAATTGGAATTTTTCAATCCCCTCAGGCTGTGATTAGCGCATCTGCGATTATGGCTCCTGACCTGGCGATTATTGGTATTGATATCCCAAACGGCACTCATTTTTGTAAGATGCTTCGCAAGCAGAATCCATCGGTTCTTATAATCGGGCTGGTTTCGCAGCATGATGCCAATGTTGAGGTGAGTTTGCGGCAGGCAGGTGCAGTCAGAACAATGCTTCGCGGGGTGAATACTGCGCAGATTGACATGGCGATTCTATCGGTTCTTTCTGCCGACGATTCGGCTTTGTGCTCAATAATCGGGGTTGGTGGCATCAAAGAAGGCCTTGGAACAACTCTGCTTACAGCTGCTATTGGTGACTTTCTTGCGAGGAAGTTTCCGGGACGGATTTTGTTTCTGGATCTCGATTTTCTCAGAGGTGATCTTGCTTTCAGTCTTGGCATTTCTTCGCAGAAATCCATTCAGGACCTTCTGGCCAGAGATGACTTTCTTGAATTTGGCCCCCTGCAGAACTATATCACTGGCACCGGACGTGGATTTTCAATTATCCCAACCGCTCAGGACCGCCAGATCAAATACATTTCTGACATTGCTATTGTAAGTTTGATAACTATTCTCGGAAATCTTTTTGAGATTATTCTGATTGATTTACCAATCTATCCATTTCAGGGCTTGAGTGGTGTCACAGATATCTGCGATCGCATCATTCTCAATACCGGCGAAACTCCCAACCAGCTGAAATCACTTGTTCAGGCTGTTTCATCTGATTTTAAAACAATGCCTGATTACCTCCTGGAAAAACTGCTCTTTGTGTCCTGGTGTCGTGAAGCAGAAATGAAAAATGAGATTGCCCGGCAGGTTCCCGGTTGTGTTTTTCTTCCAAGACCTGAACAGGCCTTATTCAGCGACCCGGCGTTTACAATTACTCTGACTGATGAGTTCAAGCAATTGCGAAACGCCTTAAAATCTCTTCTTGGCAAAATTCCTTCGCTGCCGCTGCCTCAGACAAACGATGAAGAAGATTCAGATCCGGGCCTTCTGGCAAGATTCAGTAATTACATAAGTGGCAACTAGTCCTCTGTCACATATGAAAGCAAGAATAGGCAACAATTCTGTTGAAAACCGGTTTTTTAAATCTGGACAGCAAAGCAGGAGAGGTAAGCAATGAACAAGAAAAGTGCGAAGTTACAGGATTCTCAAAAAGATGTTTCCGGCTATAAAGACAGCAGGCCAGCAGCCAGTCATGAAAGCGAAAGTCAGGAAACCCTGCTTAAAAACGTACCTTTGCAGGATGCGATATTTAACAGTGCCAATTTTTCGAGTATTGCCACTGACGAAAAGGGCGTAATTCAGATTTTTAACGTCGGAGCCGAGCGCATGCTTGGCTACACCGCCGCCGAGGTAACTAACAAAATTACTCCCGCCGATATTTCTGACCCGCAGGAGGTTATTTCAAGAGCCAAAGCGCTGAGTCTTGAACTCGATACCAATATTACCCCAGGCTTCGAAGCTCTCGTTTTCAAGGCCTCGCGAGGTATTGAAGACATCTACGAGCTGACCTACATTCGTAAAGATGGCAGCCGTTTTCCGGCAGTTGTATCAGTAACGGCCTTGCGCGATGCCCAGGGCGCAATCATCGGTTATCTGTTGATCGGCACTGATAATACGGCGCGCAAGCGGGCAGAAGATGCGCTGTTAAAAGCAGGGGCTCTGCAGGATGCGATATTTAACAGTGCCAACTTTTCGAGTATTGCAACTGATGAAAAGGGTGTCATTCAGCAACCTATCCCAATAATATGACGAATACCCCCTTGTACTTTCATTTGAATCGAGGTACTGTCTTCTTGAATAGGAGGACAGTTTATGCCCGGCAGATTCAACGGCCTCACCGAACCTCAGTGGAACGTAATTTCGAAGTTTCTTCCCTCGCCTCCAACGGTAAGATGCCGTGGCAAGCCTCGTGCAAATTTTCGAAAAATCATGAATACGATCTTCTGGATATTGATCACTGGCTGCCGCTGGGCCGATGCTCCCAAGGGCAAAGTTTGGGGCGCTCGCTCCACATCTCATCGGTGGCTTGGAATTTGGCAGGCCGATGGAACTTGGACGAAGTTGAAAGAGGGCATTCTCGGGGTCGCGGAGCTTGCCGGCCTGATTCTCTGGGATCGAGCAAGTATAGATGGATCTTTTGCTGCTGGCAAAGGTGGCGGGGAAGGAGTGGAACACGGGTTCAAAGGAAAGGGTGTTACAATTCATGCGCTCTCCGATGGCAATGGCATGCCGTTGTCTCTGATCCACACTGGTGCTGCAACAAGCGAACGGGATCAAGTTCTTCCTCTTCTGGACGCAGTGAGTCTCAAAACTGGAAAACGAGGGAGATCGAGAAAGCGACCAGTTGTCGCTCAAATGGACAAGGGTTACGATTCGAAAGAGCTGCGAAAAAAAAATCCGTAGTCGTGGCATCCAGCCACACATTCCAAAACGCGTCTGGAAATCCAGATCGAAACCAAAAGGCCGCCCGCTTGCCGAACGCGGAGATCGATGGAAAGTCGAGCGAACATTCGCTTGGCTGCAGAGAAAATTTCGCCGAACAGCGATTCGCTGGGAACGGCAGTGGAAATACTGGGTCGGATTTTTGTCTGCAGCAGTATGTTTCATGTGGGTCGAGCGTTTATTGGGATAGGTTCTTGAAACCAAACAGGAGGGAAGTAATTTTGCAAACAGGCTCTTCATAGATTGGAAAAAGATGATTGATGAATCAAATTATATAGAAGATACCAAAATTGAAATAGAATCAATAGCTGAAAATTCATTTTTTAAAGGCTATGGAACAAGAATTAGTATATCAAAACTAAATAAGGAAGAATGGACAAAGCGTGACTTGAGAGATCTCGCAAGAAAAGTTAATTCTATAAAAAGCCCATTCAGAACAATTGACAATTTTTCTGTAAGAATTATAGCCAATGATCATCATCAGAAATGGTTTGAGGACATAAAGGATGTTGAAGAAATCCTTAATAGTTCAATCTACTACTTTGACTTCAAGATTGAACGAAATAAAAAAAATAATTTCGCAAAATTTACTTGGAAATACTATTTTTCCCCTCCAAAAAATTTCAAATTAAAATCTGAAAAAAAGTCTTCAAGTGCTAAAACAAATCAAACAAAAGAACTTGTCCTAGCCTTTAATTTAAAGGATGAAGATAATCCTTTCGGCAAAAAAATGATGCACTTGTTAAAGAGAGACTTAGAAGGCATTGGTACGATTAGCGGTCGGTTTTATGCTTACAATTTGCTAGGCATAGTCTTAAAGTCTTTTGGTCAGACAAGCGCTATTAAAACTTATGTTAAAGAAAATTGTGGCGTAAAAGTTTTTAGAGATGGGAT
>JAQUZA010000314.1 GCA_028691595.1 Candidatus Rifleibacteriota bacterium | reverse complement strand
GATAAAAATGGCAGAATTCTGCTCGGCCTGCCTGACAAAGCAGCAGCGGGTGAAATGATCGGCAAGCTGATGTCGGCGGTTGCCAGGAAGCTGTTTCTTGCCAGGTTCGGTGGCGAGCAAAGTTGGAAAGATAAAGTTAATGATGTGATGCTTGAATCTTTCACCAGCAGTCTTTCTGATTTGCTCGGAGATGCCGCTGCCGGCTTGTTTAAACCCTTCGAAAACTTTGACCATATCAGCGAAATGGTGTTTGCCGATCGCCGCAATTATGTTTTTTCGACCTTTATCGCCCCGGAAAAAGGTAAAGATTCTCTGCTGATGGTTCTCTGGCATGGCGCTGAGTCTTTTGCAGAGCGTTATCTTGCCAGGCAGATTCAAAGAAACATCACGTCTCGAGGCCAGGGTGTACAATTAAGTCTTGCGATGGTGCCACGCCGACCAGGCAAATACCCCTTTCCTAAAGAATTTGGCAAGTATCCCTTTGTCGTAAAACTCTCTGAAAGGGTTATTTCTGCCTCAGCGATGCAATTTTCGGTTGAAAATATCGGCGGACAGGATTGGCTCGTCGCCGCTGCACCAATGAAAAAAATTCCCGACTATCTCGTTTTTGCCATGTGGCCAATGGGCTTGATAAATGCCGATGTGAGCAGGTTGGCGAATCTATTGGTAATCGCTTTATTTTTAAGTATACTGCTTGTCTTCTGGGCTCGCCGCAAGCTTACCCAATAAAAGCTTTCCCTCCCCGTTTTTCAGTTGTAGCAGGAAAGATGAGTTTTAAGCTCTTGCGAAATTTGCTTGAAATGTAGCTTAAAGCTTGACTTTAGCTTACTACGGGATTAGTATTGAAAATTCGGCAAAGGTTATGTACGTTTTACGCGAGGTTTTTTTTGGGCTTTATTTCGAGCGAAATAATAGCGTTGATTCGCGAGAGAACCGATATCATTCAGATTATCGGTGAGCATGTGCGACTGAATCCCTCTGGTAACAGCTACAAAGCGCTATGTCCGTTCCATAAAGAGAAAACCCCCAGCTTCCATGTTATTCCTGACAAGCAGATCTATCATTGCTTCGGGTGTGGCAAAGGCGGCGATGTTTTTTCTTTCCTTATGGAACTTGAGCATATGACTTTTCCTGAGGTGGTGAAGTTTCTTGCTGCCCGCGAAGGAATCGAAATACCGAAAGATCATGACCCCGATGCCGATAAAAAAGCAGACCTGTACAATTATCTTGACGGAGCTGCCAGATTTTTTGAAACCTGTCTCTACGATAGTTCTGCAGGCGCTGTTGCCCGGGAATACCTGAAAAAAAGAAAAATTTCAGCCGAAACCGCGAAAAAATTCAGAATAGGTTTTGCCCCTAACGCCTGGGATTCCCTGGCTCATCGGCTCGGCAGAACTTCTGATGATCTGTTGAGCCTCGAAAGAGCCGGTCTGGTTAAAGAACGCGCTCAGGGTGAAGGCTATTATGATGTCTTTCGTAACCGCCTGATGATCCCGATTCTTGATGTTCATGGGCGGGTAGCCGGTTTTGGCGGCAGGGTTCTTTCTCCAGATGATGAGCCTAAGTATTTGAATAGCGCTGAGAGTGAGACTTTTAATAAGAGGCGCATGTTATTCAATTTTCGCGAAGCAGTGCCGGCAGCCAGGCGTTTAAACTCTGTGATTGTGGTCGAGGGGTACCTCGATGCAATAAGCCTTTTTCAAAATGGCATAAAAAATGTTGTGGCATCGCTGGGTACCGCTATTTCAGCTGAGCAGATTCACATGCTGGCACGCAACTGCGAAATTATTTATTTTTGCTATGACGGTGATGCGGCCGGGCAGCGCGCAACGCTGCGAGCCATTTCTCTCCAGAAAGACGCACCTGTTAATGCGCGGGTCGTCGCTTTTCCCGACCCAACTGACGACCCCGATAGTTTTGTCAGTCGTGAAGGCGCTGAAAACTTTAAAAAATTGCTTGAAAAAGCAAACGATATATATACTTTTCTCATTGAGACTCACACCCGTGGTCTGAAGCCGCCCCTTGAGATTCCAGTAAAGGAAAAGCTTATCCAGGAGTTTAAGGAACTGGTTCCAGCCATCCACAGTTCAATTGCGAGAAGCGAAGTGATCCGTAAAATCTCGAAACTGCTGGATATGGACCAACACGTTCTGGAAAAAGAGTTTGAGGGCAGGGAAACTCCACGCTCCGATGAAACTCAAAAGAAAAGGACAATAATATCACCCAGACTGAATGCAGAAATTCAGAGACAGGAATGGGTTCTCAAGCATCTGCTTGAAAACCCCGAAGAACTTGAACGAGTCAGGGCGCTGCTGGGCCCCGGCGATTTTTCCGACCCCCGCTTACGTCAGATATTTGAAGCTATAAGCTTTCAACAGGAAGCGGCAGGAGGTTCGTTGAAACCCGCCGAAATACTTGCAGCCCTTGATGATGCCAGTCTGATTTCGCGACTTAGCGAGTTGATTACAACTCTCGAAGATCGCCCACCTGAACCCTTTATGGAATGCGTAAAGGGTCTGGTTAAAAGCCGGCTCGATCTCGAGCTCAAGCTTTTGCAGCAGCAGATCAGAGAAGCTGAGCGAAGTGGTGATGATAAATGCATTACTCGTATCAGCATGGAACAACTCGAGGTAAAGCGAAAGATTGAATTGCTGTATTGATTCACTCCAGAACGAGGGAAAACTATGACAACAGAGCAGGCGGCACAGGCCAAAGGTAAGGTTGCTAACAAGAAGAGCGAGCCTCGGACCATCGAAGATGTCCGGGCTGAATTAATAGAAATCGGTACCCGCCAGGGTTATCTTTCCTACCAGGAAATCAACCGTGTTCTTCCTGATGGTTTGCCGACAGAAGTTTTTGAAGAAGTCATAAATGAGCTCATGGACAAAAATGTTGAGCTTGTTGATGATGATGAAGTCAGGCTTGACAAAAAGCTTCCGGTCGCTGAAGAAAAAAAGGAAGAAGAAGATAAACAGCAGCAGGATTTTGATGATATCGACGATTCTGTTCGCGTCTATCTGCGGGAGATCGGTAAAATCAGACTGTTAACCATGCAGGAAGAAGTTACCCTCGCCAAAAGAATCGAGCATGGTGATCAGGAGGCACAGCGCAAGCTGATTGAAGCTAATCTGCGCCTTGTGGTATCGGTTGCCAAGAAATACACCAAACGTGGCCTGCTTTTTCTTGATTTGATTCAGGAAGGCAATCAGGGCTTGATTCGTGCGGTCGAAAAATTCAAATATCGTAAGGGTTATAAATTCTCAACCTATGCCATCTGGTGGATCAGACAGGCCATTACCCGTGCTATCGCGGACCAGGCCAGAACTATCCGCATTCCGGTACATATGGTAGAGACTATCAACAAGTTGCGCAAAGCTTCTCGTAAACTTGTTCAGAAATTGGGCCGTGACCCGGCAGTAGAAGAACTGGCAGTTGAAGTTGGTCTTCCCGTAGAAAAAGTTAAAAACATCATGAAGACGGCCATGGATCCGATTTCGCTTGAAACTCCCATCAATGGCGAAGAAGACTCGCATCTGGGCGATTTTGTTGAAGACAAATCGGCGCTCCCCCCGGCTGAAACGGCGTTTAATCTTATTCTTAAAGAACAGATAAATAAGGTTCTTGCCACGCTGACTGAGCGTGAATCAAGGGTTATCAAGTATCGCTTTGGTCTTGAAGATGGTTGGCAGAGAACGCTCGAAGAAGTTGGCCAGAAGTTCGGCGTTACCCGTGAAAGAATTCGTCAGATTGAGGCAAAGGCGCTTCGTAAGCTTCGTCACCCCAGTCGCTCCAAGAAACTTAAAGAATTCTACATGGAATAAAAAAAGTGCTTGCATCATAGAATTGATTGTGCTAAGATATTCTTCGCGTCGCGGGCCTATAGCTCAGTTGGTTAGAGCCTCCGGCTCATAACCGGATTGTCGCAGGTTCAAGTCCTGCTGGGCCCAATGCTCGCGAAAATGTTTATCAGCCCCCTTCGTCTAGGGGCCCAGGACACAGCCCTTTCAAGGCTGCGACGAGGGTTCGAATCCCTCAGGGGGCGCTGATAGATTTGTGTTGGTTTTGATAGTTTGCGTATTTTGCCCCCTTCGTCTAGGGGCCCAGGACACAGCCCTTTCAAGGCTGCGACGAGGGTTCGAATCCCTCAGGGGGCGCTCCAAAACCGGCAAAGCTACAGGCTTTGCCGGTTTTTTCTGTACCTATTTTTCTTAAGTATCTTGCGGGTTGTGAGAATTTGATGTTACAATTACAAATCCGCATCTAACTTTGGAGGACTGAATTCGCATGAAGAAAATTGTGGCCGCTGCCATTGGATCCTTTCTCTGTTGTACCCAGGCTTTTGCCTTTGATGTATCTCCTACACAGATTAACACCACTAAGAAGACCAACAACAAAGTTGTTGTCAGTTCAGAATTTATTCGTAATCTGTTTGCCAATAAGGCTCTGGTCGATGGAATTGAGATGGTTTCCGTGACTGACGATGGCCAGAGATTGTCAAGTCTGCGCGGCAATTTGTCTTCACCTTTGAACGGCAACCCGGTTTTGGCTGCCAGGGCTTATGTTGAAGAACATGCCCGGATTTTCAATCTTCCCGAAGCCAGAGACGTTGAT
>JAQUZA010000313.1 GCA_028691595.1 Candidatus Rifleibacteriota bacterium | reverse complement strand
CGCCATGATCAGAAATGATGCCGGCGAGCAGATCGGTATGGTTGTGGTTTTCAGAGACGTTACCGATGAACGGGCCCTGCAGATACAGCTGCTGCACTCGCAGAAAATGGATGCAATCGGCAAGCTGGCTGGTGGCGTAGCTCATGATTTCAATAACATGCTGGGCGGCATAATGGGCGCGGCAGAACTTCTCGAAACCTCGGTTCAAAGCAACCCTGAAGCACTGAACTTTGTCAAAATCATCCTGGAAGCCTCAGATCGCGCAGCTCAACTCACTTCGAAACTGTTGGCCTTCGCCCGCCGGCAACCGGTAATTCCGAGACCCCTCAACCTGATTGAGCCTCTTAACGAAGCCGTTGAACTACTGAAGCGAACCATAGACCGGCGAATTAGAATAGAAAAGAATCTCGTCGAAACTGAGTTGAAAATTGTTGGCGACTTTTCGCAGCTGCCAAGCGCATTTTTAAACCTGCTCATCAACGCTTCGCAGGCCAGGGAAGAAGGCGGCAGCATTATCATTTCCGCCCGGAAAACTGATTTGCAGAAATGTTATTGTGATACATCGCAGTTCAAACTCAAACCTGGCCCATTTGCCGAAATAGAGATCCGCGACACCGGTTGTGGGATTCCAGAAGAAAATCTGCAGCGTATCTTTGAACCATTTTTTACCACCAAAACCCAGGGAAAAGGAACAGGCCTTGGCCTGGCTGCGGTATTTGGAACGATGCAGCAACACAATGGCGCGGTTAATGTCTACAGCGAAGTTGGCACCGGCACGAGTTTCCGCCTGTTGCTTCCACTCGCCCTGGATGAAACGGAAATACCAGAATCGAACTCCAGAGAGTTTCTGCGTGGCAAAGGAAGGATACTTATCGTCGATGACGAACCCATGATGAGAACCATTGCCAGCGAGGTACTCAGCGAACTTGGTTACGAGATACTTCTGGCGGAGAATGGCCGCCAGGCTGTATCAGTCTTCAGCGAAAACGCTGAAAGCGTTTCATTAGTGATTCTCGATATGATCATGCCCGAAATGAACGGCAAAGAGTGCTTCTTAGAGCTGAAAAAAATTCGGCCCGACCTGCGCGTCATTGTTTCTTCGGGGTTTACCCACGATAAAGATATCGAGCAGATGCGGGATGCCGGTGCCGGATGGTTCATTAACAAACCGTTCAGGCTCGCCGATCTCAGCAAGATCGTGCATGATGCAATGGCAGCTAATCCTTGAGAGCGCCGCTGGTAATGCCATCGATTATTTCCTGCTGAAACACCCAGAATATTGCAATTATCGGCAGCGAACTCACCGTAGCCCCGGCCATCAATGCACCCCAGTCTGTCGCATATGGCCCCTGAGAAAACATTGCCAGGGCCACGGGCAATGTTCGCACCGCAACAGTGTCGGTCATGATGAGCGGAAACAGAAAAGAGTTCCAGTTGACAATTGCAGTGTTAATGACCAGCACCGCAAGAGCCGGCCGGCTCAGTGGGGCAACAACATGCCATAGAATGCCGATTTCGCCGGCACCATCGGCACGGGCAGCATCTTCGAGATCAGAAGGCAGGCCTTCGATATACTGCTTCATGAGAAATAGATTGAAACCATCGACGCAGAACGGCAGAATCAGCGCCCAGAGAGTATCGTGCAGACCGAGACGCACCATGAGATCAAGCAGCGGGATCATCAGCGTCTGCTTGGGCAGCATCAGAGTGGCAAGAACCAGCCAGAACAAAAGCTTTTTAAACGGGAATTGATATCTGGCGAATGCATAGCCGACCATCAGTGAAAAAACCACGTTTGCGAGGAGAACGATGCCGAGCACCAGCAGGCTGTTGAACAGAAAAGCAGGAAAACCGGCGTTGCCGAGCACCAGGCGGTAAAATTCGAGAGTAAACAGACCGTTGCCATCAGACAAACCCGGCTCGTGGCGCATAAACGAACGGGCCAGCATATAAAGCCAGGGGTAGAGATAGCTGAGCATAAGAACGGTCAGCGTCGCAAACAGGCCGCGTTGTCGCCAGGAGTTGAGCTTCATCGGTTTTTCCCCTGAAGAATGTGCATCTGAAAAAACGAAAACGCGAGAATTATGACCAGAAGCACGTAAGAAATAGCTGATGAATAACCCATTTCGTGATAGCGAAAAGCGGTCTCATAGAGATGATGAACGATAGTGTTGGTGGAACCAACCGGCCCGCCACGCGTCAGGGTAAAGACCTCAGGAAAAACCTGCCAGCTGCGTATAGTGTTCATGATCAGAATAAAAATGGTCATATTACGGATCTGTGGCAGGGTAATGAAGCGCAACTGCTGCCATTCATCGGCTCCGTCGACCTCCGCGGCTTCATAAAGCTGTCGTGGCACAGCCTTGAGCGCCGCCAGATAGAGAACCATGTAAAAGCCGGTATAGGCCCAGATGTTCATCAGCATTATGGCGGGAAGGGCCAGGCCCTTTTCGACGAGCCACGCATGCCCCGGCAGGCCTGCCAAGCCAAGCATGCGGTTCAAAATACCCACCGGCGAATAAATTGATTTGAAGATCGTCGCCGTCACCACTATCGAAATAATTGACGGCAGAAAAAATACCGAGCGGAACACCTGACTGCCCTGGCGAACTGAATTAATCATCAGAGCCAGAGCCAGTGCCAAAGCAGTTATCACTGGTGTTGTGCCGATTACAAAAAACAGGGTATTGCTGAAGGACTGCACAAAATCGGCATCTTCAAGCAGCCTGAGATAATTTTTAAGACCGGCAAAACTGAAAACAGCCGGGTGAAAAACATCGTAAGCACAAAAGCTAAGAATAAGAGAAAACAGCAGCGGATAAAGCCAGAAAACTCCAAATGTCAGCAACCATGGCGACATGAAAAGCAACACACGTTGAGAGCGTCGGATCGGGCCGTCAGCGTCGGGCAAATTGTTCTGCCTGCTGCCTTTTCCTGCCCGAAGAACATATGCCAGCAGCAGAGCGTTAACAATGATGCCGGTGCCGATCAAAGCAAGCAGAAAAATTGTTATGCCGCCCCTGCCCCACGGCGATTCACGACTATCAGAAACCGGCAGCGATGAAGAGTCATGCGACTGAGCCCTGGCAGTGGAGTCCTCATTCCTGGCAACGACACGTTTGAACTCGATTTTTGCCTCAGCAAAAACCTCGTCTATGACCTGACCGTACATAGCCTTCTCAACCGTTGAGTTGATAATCTTTTCGAGGTCGATCCAGAGCCGGTGAACCGGCGGATGAATGGCTGTTTTCAGCTGTTCGACAAACACCGCCATCCTGGGGTCGGCGGTAAACAGTTCATCTTTATATGCTTCAAGGTGTGCCGGGAAACTTACGAAAGCCTCACGGGTAATAGGCAGAGTATTTTCGGCCCGCGTCAAAAAACGAATGAATCTGGCCGCAATTTCGGGGTTTTTGCAGGTCTTAAAAAGCACCAGCACCTGACCGCCCATGAACGAAGTTGAGAAGCCCTTGTCTGCCGCCGGTTCGGGCATAAGTGCAACACCAAAATCAAGCTGCGGCGCTTCAACCGGGTATCTGGCGAAATTCCATGAGCCTGAAACAGCAAGCCCGAGTTTGCCGCGCTTAAAAGCCTCGTCGAGCAGGTCCTGCTTTTCACAATAACTGAATTCTTTGAGTTTGAGATAAAAATCAAGCGCTTCCCGGGTAGCGGAGCTGTCAAAGACGAAACGGTCAGCGGCATCGATTATCTGACCACCGTTTCCCCAGGCAAAGGGCATGAATTTTTTATAAAGAATGTGCCCCTCACCAGCATTCATACCAAAACCGTAGACACCTTCGCCCGGGTTATGAATGCGACTGGCGGCATCTAGAAGCTCAGCCCAGGTCTTCGGTGGCTTGTCGGGGTCAAGACCGGCTTTTTTATAGAGATCACGGTTAAAAAACATCACTCTGGTGCTGACCAGCCAGGGCATACCATAAAGGCGATCGCCCATGGTTACCGGGCCCCACATCAGATATCGGGGCTTGAGATCGGCAAACTGGCCGGTGACATCGATGAGAGCGCCTTCAGCCATGAATCGCCCGGTCCAGGTGGAACCCAGCTCACAGATATCGGGTGCCCGGCCATTAGCCATAGCAACCACAACCTTGTCAAGGCCGTTATTCCAGCTTATCTGCTCGTTACGAATCTTTACCCCGGGGTTATCTTTTTCGAACTGTTCGATAACCGGCAGAATGAATTTCGGGTCCCAGAAGTTCCAGAACACAAGTTCTTCGGCAGCACAGGCCAAAGAACTGCTCAGCACCAGAAAACTGAGAAAAATCGATTTTATGCACAGTTGCAGCATGGGTCTCTTTTTAGCAGCAACTACGGGCAAAAGCAAGCAGTTTAGCAGCACAACACGGCAGACGGGCAAATAAAAATGCCCGCTGACGCGGGCATTTTTAAAACATTTTTTCGTATCCAGTGCTCTGTCACATATGAAAGCAAGAATAGACATCAATTCTGTCATCCCCGTGCAAACGGGGATCTAAGCCTTTAGAGATAAGATTCCCGCTTCTGCGGGAATGACGGTATTACCACAGATTCAAGTTTGACAGACCACCAGGTTTACTACGGGTGCAGTCAGCCGCTTACAAGCTTAGTTGCCGGT
>JAQUZA010000312.1 GCA_028691595.1 Candidatus Rifleibacteriota bacterium | reverse complement strand
GTTTACGCTTTTTGGTGATATCCGGAATGGTTTCAGACCAAGTTTTATTACTGCTGAACTACCAGAGGCCGCGGAACTGCTATATGCAAAATTTTGCGAAGAGCTTGCAATACTCGGAGTTAAAAACATTGCCAGAGGGGTGTTTGGTGGAGATATGACAATCTTACAGGAAAACCAGGGCCCTGTTACCATTATTCTCGACACTGCTGTTCGCAATCTCTAAGGCTGTATCTGCCATAAGATGAGAGTGCTGCAATTTAAAGCACGGCTGGCGCAATTGTTTTAACCTTATTTTGAATTTGCAGATATTCAATAATCTGTAGTAATTCCGTCATCCCCGCTGATGTTGCAAGTTCAATGCTGACAGAGGACTAGTACTCTGTCACACAAGAATTATGGGGGTTCTTCGTCATTCCCGCGCAGGCGGGAATCTAGCATGTAGCGGCTTAGATCCCCGCTTTCGCGGGGATGACAGAATTGATGTCTATTCTTGCTTTCATATGTGACAGAGCACTAGAAAAGCTTTTTCTTTATTCTTAAAAGAAATTCGAGGGTTTTGTTTTCGGCAGGGTTTGCACCAATTCTTTTTAATTTTTCCTGCATCATCTGCTCAATACGCTCAAAAGTGGCCTGATCGAGCAGCATTCTTGTTGGCTTAACTGAATAGGTAAAGGCAATGTTCATCAAAAAATCCCTGTCAAATTCTTCGAGACCTTTTTGCAGACGAATATGCTCAATTACCTCAAAATCTGTTCTTGAAACATTAAAGAAAGGGTCCTTGCTTGCCTTGTTTTTGTGGTTGTTATAAAAAACAAGAAAGATACTCAGGAGCACCCCCGGAAGAATCAGAATAAGAAACGTTTCCGTGGCGGGGTCAGAATTACTGAAAAATTCGTTGATTGCCTGTAGGAACTCGCGGCCTGAAATTTTCATCTGCTACAGTACCTTATAGCTCAATTCCGCTACGAGTTTTTTGATTTTGGGTGATGGATCTTTGCGCAAAACCGGCATGTATTGAGAAAGCATTTGAGGATTAATACGTGCTACGGCCTTGATAGCGTTAAACCGCAGCATTTCGTTGCGATCGTTCAAGTAGGGAAAAATGAAATTCAGAAAATTGGCATCATTTATCTCACCCATTGCCCAGATTGCACTGGCCCGCATGTTTGGATCCTTGTTGGTCAGCATTTTCTGAAGAATTGGAACAATGTTGAAGTTGCCGATTTTTCTTATGCCAACCAGGGCGTTGGCACGAATCCTGTTGTTATTATCTTCAAGAAATGGCAGCAGAATCTGGATGGCCTGACGGTCACCAAGGGTTGCAATTGCTTCTATGGTATTGGCCCGGACTCTTGGGTCGGGGTCATTGAAAAAGCTTATCAGGTGTTTAATCAGATCGTTGTCGCCGATGACTCCGAGAGTTTTTACAATCGCAGCCCGTACCAGTTTTGACGGGTCTTTCATTGCTGCGAGCAAAGCGTCTTTTCCCTTTTCATTGACATTGATGTTTTCAAGAAGCAGGGCTGCCTGAAGCCTTGTTTGCGGGTCAAGTGAAGAAAGATCATCTATGACCTGATCAGTGAAATTTTGATCAAGTTTTTGTAATACTTTGCCTGCCAGCTTGCGAACTTCGGGGGTTAGTTTGGCAAAATTGGCTTTATAACGTTCTTTGGTGAGAGCAGCAATTTGTTCGAGTGCAAAAGTGCGCAGCTTTTCAGAACTGCTGTTGATAAACTTTACCATCATGGGTGCAAGTTGAGCGGGCTGCAGCATTTGCTGCAGCAGTTGCAGCGCAAAAAACGCAACAGTTTCATCAGGGTCGTTCAGGGCTTCGGTTAAAAAAGCCTGCATTTGCGGATTGTGCTGCTGGTTAAGGCATTTTAAAGCGGTCAGTCGAACCAGAGGGGAGGGATCTTTGGTTGAGGTTTTTAAAAGCTCAACAAGCCCGTTCATTTTGCATTCGCTGGCGAACTCAAGTGCTGCAAGCCTTACACCCGGGTCTGAGTCTTTTAAAAATTTTTCGATGGCAATATTACGATTACGGGCCACGAGATTGCGCTTGAAAGTTTCGCGATCTTCTTCGTCTGCAAAGCTGTTTATAAGTTTGAAGACGATTCGCCAGAGACTGTCGTCGGTGTTTCCCTGTAGTGCGGCAAGCATTAATGAACCAAAAGACGGTTCAGACTCTATCAGCCAGTGAAAAAGATTGAAGACTTCATCAAAGGGCCATTCTTTAAGGAAAAAATAGGTTTCATGAAAATTTTTCTGAAGAAGTTCTTTAATGAAAGGTCTTATGAGGGTATGCCGGTTCTGGGCGAGAGCGAAGAACAGCCTTCTGGCGTTTTTGCGTTGATCGTCGGCAAGATCACCACGATCACGCATCAATTCGACAATTTTGCGCTCAACGCCATCATATAAGCCCGCAAGGGTAACCTTGTTCGGTTCGTTCTTGTCGTTCATGCGTTCCCAGGTGCGTTTTATCAGAGCGGTTAAAGCATTGAGAACCTGGTTGCGAATTTCGGCTGATGAATCTTTGAGAAGATCAAAACCTTTCTCAAAACAGTAAGGATCAAGCTTTTTAAGGAGATCTGGCAGAACCTTCATCCGAAAACGGGTGTCATGAACAGAACACACGAATTCAAGTATCTCTTCCTTTGCCTGGTCAAAGCGTGAAAAGATTACCTGCTCACTCAGGTTATAAAGTCCTTCAAAATTGCCGCTGCGCTGATGCTCTTTAAAATAGGGCAAAAGGTCTTTAACGGCATAATCGAAGAGGAGATGGGCGATCTTTTCGCGGCGCTGCTGACTGGCCTTGGGGTAAAAATTAAGATAGAGCGGTACAAAATCAGGCCGGCTGAATTTTATAAGTGTGTCAAAATAGAAGTCTTTGACCAGCAGATCAGGCTGCTCAAAGTTATTTTTAATGACCGTAAAAAGATCAAGCTCTTCCATTAACGAGACAATTTCAAAATATAAAGAAGAGTTCCTGTCTTCGGGGAGTGCTCTTAAAAGAGCACCCATGGCCTCCTGGCCATGTTCTTCGATTATTATCTGCTGTACCTTCTGCTTGATGCCCGGATCATTGTCACTCAAACAGGAGATCAGTATATCAAGGCTTTCCTGTGTTTGAAGGGAAGCGATCGCCTGAAGGGCGCTTTCACGGATTCTTTTTTCCGGGTCTTTCAGTAACGCCTTAAAAACAGGGAGAGCTTCCTGAATTCCACGTTTCCCGGCAACATCTATCAATGGAAGAATGATGTCTCTGGATGCTTCGTGAAAAGCTTCAAGGGCAGCCAGGACTATCTGGTCTGCCTGGGGAGAGGGGTGCTCAATTAAACCGTGAAAGGCTGCTTCGCGAATCTTCGCATCACTGCTTTCAAGATCTTTAATTAGTAGCTCAGGGTCTTTTTTGCTTCCGAATGGCCAGATCATTGCGCTGGGGCTGGTGGTTTGGCTGAGAGAACCGCCATTACCTCCTTGCGGACGTTTTCATCAGGGTCAAATCGCAATGGTCTTATATATGGCGCAAGCATGAACGGGTTAACAATCTTGCCAAGGGCTTTAATGACGTTTCGCCTGACATCAGGCTCCGGGTCACGGATAGCCTGAATGAGAATGGGAAAAAATCTGCTGTCTTTGAGTTCGCCGAGCGCAAAGGCGGCAGAGGCACGCATCCATTTGTCTGGGTGACGCATCATTTCGATAACAGCTTCATAAATCTGGTAGTAGCCAAGCTTCCACAGTGAAATTATCGAATTGGCCCGGACGCGGTTATTGTCATCATAAAGACAGGGAACAATTTCTTCTGCGAGCGAGAGGTCGCCAACTTCTGCCATGGCTTCAACGGCATTGGCTCTTACCCGGTCATCCTGGTCTCTGAGAAAACCCACCAGCATGCCGGCAACCGACGGCCCGCCAATTTTGCCAAGACCCATGATGACGACTGAGCGAACGTGCGGGTCAGGATCTTGAATAGCTACAATCAGATGGGTTTTAAGCTCAGGGGGGATGTGGTCGCAGAGCACCTCGAGAATTTTTGCCGACAAAACACGCGTCCGTTGATCAGAGGCCGAGAGATCGCGGGTAATGTCTTCCATGAAGGTCGGATCCATTTTAATCAAAGACTGCCCGATTGCTTTGCGGGTGTCTTCATTCATTTTGTCAAAACCCGTCATGTATTTGCGGCGGGTGACAAAAGCAATGGCTTTATGGGCGGCCTGCTTGATTTCTGAGACGTTAGATGCCAGTAGTTTCGTTAGACTGTTGATGATCATCGGGTGATCACGGTCTTTGAGTCGCTCTATGGTCTGAAGAACAATGCTGCTGTCTGAGTCTTTTAGAAAATTCAAAAGCATCTCGGTGCCGGCATTATTCTGAAAGTGCTTTAGATCAAGAATCTTCAGGATTGTGAGGCGAACGGAATAGTCGGGGTCTCTCAGCTTGGTTTCAAGAATCTGGAGAGCGTTTTGAGAACCTGATTCACCAAGAATTGTCAGAATTCGGGATCGTAAAGTTGGATCCTGGTGGTAGAGAACCTCGGTTACAAATCTTTGCAGGCGTGGATCCATCATCAGGTTGATTATTTCAGCCTGAACTTCGGCTGGAACGTTCATATAATGTTCC
>JAQUZA010000311.1 GCA_028691595.1 Candidatus Rifleibacteriota bacterium | reverse complement strand
AAGTATTTCTTTTTAAAGTAGGCGGGGCTTTGGGTACGGCATAGTGGGCAGAACTCTGTTTCAATAAAGGCAAATTCGGTCAAATTAATTCTCCGTTCCGGCATTCCCATTCCAAATCAACATCTGGGCGAACCCGCATCAGTGAAAATTCAAAAAATCCGGCCATTGGCGGCGGAAGTGCGTAAAGGGTGTTTTTGCCATATGCCATATCGACCAGCAAGCCTTTGTCGGCAAGATTTTCGAGGATATTGCGAGCCATAGTTATTCCCCTGTTAACCTCGCTCAAGATACTATTGCTGAAGATTTGCTTTCTTTAAGCAACAAGAAGTTGCCACTGGTAAATTCTACCACCTGCAGTATTGCAATACAAAAGTTTCCTGGTATGGTTTGGCTCTGGAACTTTCGCAATCAGCTTGTTGCTGATTGAGCGGATATTAATGGTAATAATCGCAAATTTTTTCCAACTACCTGAGTTCAGGGTTTGCTTGCCATGATGTTTGCAGAACAAACAAAATCCTCAGCGCCTTTAAACCAGTCTTTGATGAAATTTCGGCTTTCTGGTTTAATTTCGATGCTGACATTTTTAAAACCAATTTTATTGAGTAGAGCTTCCAGTTCGTTGACAGTTGCGGCACCTGCAATACAACCGCAATAGGCGTCAAGATTGTTGCGAAGTTCTTCGGTGAGGGGTTTGAAGGCAACAACGTCAGACACGGCAATACGGCCATTGCTGCGCAACACCCTGAAAGTTTCGCGGAAAACGCTTTCCTTGTCGGGGGAAAGGTTGATTACGCAATTTGATATGATTACATCAACGCTGCTGTCAGCAACCGGGAGATGCTCGATTTCACCTAGTCTGAAATCAACATTGCTGTAGCCACCGTTAACCGCATTTTTCCTGGCTTTGCTGACCATTTCCGGGGTCATGTCCACTCCAATAACCATGCCGGCAGGGCCTACCGCCTTTGCTGCCAGAAAGCAGTCAAAGCCTCCACCGGAGCCAAGATCGAGAACGTTTTCGCCTGGCTTAAGGCTGGCTATAGCCTGCGGATTGCCGCAACCAAGGCCAAGATTGGCTCCCTCGGGCACAGAAGACATTTCCGCCGCTGAATAACCCAGCTTTTCAGACCCGATCTGGCTGATCTGGGGCTGGCAACAGCCGCTGGCCGGGGCGCTGCAACATGAACTGCCTGCCTTGGCAATACTGCCATAACGATGGCTAACCTGAGATCTGATTTTGTCGTCATTTAAAATTTTGATTTCCATTGAATAACCTCAATCTACAAGTTTATCTATACTCTTAACAAATTCGCCGATCTGATCGCGAACACGGCGGTAATGAGCCATTATTGCCTCCTGGTCAGTCAGGCCGGCAGCAAGGGCTGGGGGGTCATCAAAGGGCACATGCACAACCTTTGCTTTTCCCGGAAACAATGGGCAGCTTTCGTGAGCATTGCTGCAAACTGTCACTACCAGGTCAAAGTTGAGATTTTTTAGTTCAGTCAGCAATTTTGAGTGGTGGGTTGAGATGTCTATTCCGATTTCTTTCATTACCTGAATCGCATAATTATTCATACCGTGCTTAGCGATGCCTGCAGAAAAAGCATCAAAATGATCCCTGTAGAGATAGCGAAGCCAGCCCTCTGCCATTTGGCTGCGACAAGAATTTCCGGTGCACAAAAACAAAACTTTTTTCTTCATAGTTTCTCCTGAGCATAACAATTCTTTTCAGCAGCAGTCTTCATTTTGCTCAATGTTTCCATTAACAGGGGCACAAGCACCTTTAGCGCAATGCTTCAAACTTTCGGCAAGTTTAATTTGATCTTCCCTGACCTTGTCGGAACCGGTTAACTCTTCAATCAACCATTTGTGAAGTTTGTTTTTTACTATCCAGTCAGATCCAATGCGGTAATACGCCCATCGGCCATCTTTTCGCTGGTCAATGATGCCGGCCTGATACATAAGTGCCAGGTGCTTTGAGGTTGTCGAGGCCGCCAGGCCAAGCATGGAAACGATCTGGCAAACGCAAAGTTCTTGATTGGCAAGCGCCATAAAAATGCGCAAACGAGTCTCTTCAGCAAGAACCTTGAGAACGTTGAGTGTGTGTTTCATTGGCTGGCTCCCTTGAGATTGATTGTTCCCTGATAAATGTATCGTATTTCGCCAAATAACGAAATGATAATCGCACTTTTTATTAGTTTTAAGATCGCTAGAACTGTTCGAAATTTGTTTGCGCGAAGCAAAACTCCCTCAAAATTTTAGAATTGCTATCGGTCAGATTAACCAGTCTGTTTGATTTGAGACTTAGTAAAACCTGATGCCGTAAATATGAGTCAGGATGTAATAAAGACCGGCGATGATAAAAATGATGCCGGTGGCGGTTCTTACGTAAAATTCTATCTGATTAAGGCTGTTGAAGGCTTTCCCGAGCCATTTGCTGCTGAAGGCGATGAGAAAGGCAAAAATCACGACCGGAATGGCAGTGCCAATGCCATATAAAGCCGGCAAAATAAGAGCTGAATCATTGTTAACGGCAAGGGGAATCAGAGCACCAAAGAACAGACCGGCTGAAACCGGGCAGAAGGAAAGTGCAAACAGAACGCCGAGTGGAAACGCATACAAAGCGCCATGCTTTGAAGCTTTCTGTTGAATGCCTTCGCCGGCCATCTGAACACTGATGCCAGAACCGATCAGTCCAAGAAGAACCATCCCCAGCAGGATCAGAAGTGGCCCAAGAATCTCATTGAGATACTTCTGCAGAAATCTTGAAAGTTCTCCACTGGCAAGCGCACCTGAAGACAGAAGAGCGCCAAGAGCCAGATAAGTGATTGTGCGACCACTTGTGTAGAGAAGCCCGGAAAAGAGTATGGCAGCCTTGCTATGAAACTGACGGCCGATAAATGAAATCGCTGCTACGTTTGAAGCAAGGGGGCATGGACTTATGGCTGTGAGAATGCCAAGCCAGGCTGCGGTAGTTATGCTTACCCAGGTCATTTGCCTTCTCCATTGGTATTTTCAAGAGCTTTTCTGACCGCGTTGGCAACGTATGCGTCAAATTCTGCCGGTTTTTCAAGCAATGGCCAGACCTCGTCGAGGCGGTTAAATTCAATTATTTCATTGCTTTGTATCACTGTAACCACGATGCAGCTGGCGACCACGTCGAATTTTTTTGCCAGAGCCTCATTTTCTTGAAAATTTACTTCTTCCCAGAGGATTTTTTTGTGGTTCCAGGCTTCGGAAAATTCACGTTCGACCAGCTGCTTTGCCTTGCTTTCAATACTGTTGCAGGTCACGCAGCGGAAAGTCGCATGCATGTAAAAAATTTTCACCAGGCGTTCGGACGAAGCGGCACCGCCATTGCTGGCGGCAAGCATTTCGCCGTTTACGGTTCGCGAAACCACGCTGTGTTTGCCGAGCGAAAACCCGATCGAAACCAATACAAAGGCCAGAAGCACATTGGTAATCAATTTTTTGTAGGTTTCGCTTAACTGCATGACTTTATTCGCCGGCTACTGTTTTTGAGGCAGTTGGTTCAACTGCTGGAGCAGGCGTTTCTACCGTCTCACCTGCAGATGGTGCTTTGTCGCTTTCACTGGCACCAGCTGAAATAACGCCAAGTTCAGCAAATTTTGCAACCACATCTTCTTCAGAAATGAAGCCAGTGTTGCGATAAACTTCTTTGCCTTCGGCATTCAGAAAAACCTGGGTTGGAATCGACTGAATACCATAGCTTCTGGCAAAAGTCTGATTTTCGGGCACCCAGACATCGACAAATTCAGTTTTGAATTTATCGGCATGGTTTTTTGCCAGAGACTCAAGAATGGGTTCCATGGCTTTGCACGCCTGGCATTGTTTTGAGCCGAAGTCGATGATTCTTGGTAATTTGAGTGAGCTTGTGTCAGAAGCATTTGCAGTTGCCGGGGTTTCCGGCTGACTGGCTGACGCGTTTATCTGTGCGGCGGGCTGTGCTGGCGTGGTTGTTTCTGAAGCGGCTCCACAGCCGGATGAAAGAAAAAGAGATGCAGCAAGAAAGATGTAACTGATGTTGCTTAACTTCATGGCAAATTCCTTTAATACTATTTGCATAAACCCAGCAGCTCCGCTGCTTTGTCGCAGACTCTGGCAATGTTGCCCGTTATTTGAGGTGCTTCTTGATTTCTTCTACTCCAGGCACCTTGCCGGCGAATTTAACATTGCCGTCAACAGCCATTGCCGGGGTAATCATGACACCAAAGCCCATGATTTCGTTAATATCAGTGACCTTTACCAGTTCATAGCTAAGGCCAAGTTCTTTGGCTGCCTGTTCGGCTTCTGCAGCAAGCTTGTGGCACTTCGGGCAACCGGTTCCGAGAATCTGAATCTTCATAGTTGATAAGACCTCCATTTAACTGAAAAAAGTTCCGAAAATCACACCAAAGATGGTGGAAAATACAATTACCAGTGATACAAACGCGAACGTTTTTTTATTGCCAAGAACGCTGCGTATTACCAGCATATTAGGCAGGCTCAGGGCTGGGCCAGCCAGCAGCAGAGCCAGAGCCGGGCCTTTGCCCATGCCACTGCCGATAAGGCCTTGCAGAATAGGCACTTCAGTCAGCGTCGCAAAATACATAAAAGCCCCGACAATTGAGGCCAGAA
>JAQUZA010000310.1 GCA_028691595.1 Candidatus Rifleibacteriota bacterium | reverse complement strand
CTCTATAAATCTAAAATCTTTCTATTAACACTCCTCCTGCTTGCTTTAACCGCAAATGTCCAGGCCCAGTCACCATTTTCTGATAAACCCGTCAGCATTTCAAAGTCATCCGATGCGTCTGCCTCTAAAATTGAGGCCGAAAAGCCAAGTCTGTGGCAGCGTTTTGTCAAAACCGTCAAAAAAGGCTATAACAAGCTGACCTCGACTATCAACAAGGTTGCCACCGATGAAGAGGCACCGGCATTCGTGAGCCGTTCTGCGAAAATACCGGGGCACGACGGTTATGAGTTTGTCTGCCAGGGCATAAGCTATCTACCCGACCAGGTTATATCGCCAGCTTCAGAACAGGCCAGATACCGAATTTATAAACATACCCTGCTCTCATACTACCCTGAAGCTGACCATACCGATGAGCCCTCACAACTGGTCGTTGTTGAAACTTCTACCGGCAAACCCCTGCGCCGCTTTGGCCTTTTCAAAAGCAGCAGCGAGCCCTATACCGGTCACGCCGGTGGTATAGCAGTCGCCGGCAAATATGTCTGGGTGGCATCGGGGTACAAACTTTACGGTTTCAAACTCCAGAATATTCTTGATTTCCTCAACGACAAGAACGCAAAGGCTGGTTCAGGCAATGCCGGCATCCCTGCAAGCCTCAGAATTCCAGACATGGATCTCGTGGCCGGGCACATTTTTGAAGTTGACAGCAAAGCAAGTTTTGTCAGCTTCGATGGCACCCAGCTCTGGGTCGGTGACTTTGTCAAAGCTTCCAACAAAAGCTTTGCCCCCATAGCCCACCACACCCAGAACCCTTTTGGCCGCAACACCTGGATAGCAGGCTACAAGGTTGACGCAGACGGCCTGCCAACCGCCACTCAGAAATACAGCTATAAAGATGGCACCAGCACACGCACTGCCTACAAACCAGATCGACTGATTTTCTGCCGCGAATCGGTACAGGGCATGGCCATCTGTGGCAAATACGCAGCCCTGAGCATTTCTTACGGAGCTCTCAATTCTAAACTGGCCATCTACAATTCCCCGTTAAGCAAACCGGGCACCAGCGTCAAGTTTAAACCGGCCGGCCAGACAAAAACCTTTACCGCCGAAGCCTGGGAACTGGCCGACGGGGTCAACTGGCTGAAAACAGTCAAACTGGCTGCCGGTTCTGAAGACCTGGAATTTGATGGCAGATATGTTTATGTGACCTTCGAAGGGGCTTCAAAAAACTACCGCCAGAAGTGGATCTCAATCAACCCTCTGGTCAGCATATCAGAACGATTTTATCTGATAAAACCTGAAACAGCGCTGAAACAAAAATGAACCCGTCAGAAGGTTACGCGGGTCTCAAACATGGCGCTGTTATTTTCCGAAAACTGACCAACCGGGCCGAGTGATTCGGCCCCCTCGCCATTAAGCTGAAACCCCAGCACAAAAGTCAGATAATCAGACTGAACCAGCAAAATTTTGGGTGTCAGTACAAATTCACCTGAGGTAAAATTTTTCAGAGCATTGAACTCAAACTGCAGGCGGTCCTGACGGAAATTCTGGCGCAGCTGTAGAGAGCTCAGATACTCAGTTTCATTGAGCTGAAACGGGGTGGTGCGCTCAAAATCAGGCATATGTGAAACCATTCCCTGGACATTGACATAAAAATTATTGGGAAGGTTGCGATCAGTGCCGACCAGCATGCCAACATGGTCACTAACAAACTTTTTGCCAATATGACCTTCTTCAAAAGTCGACCAGGTGCGGTCGCGACTCCAGGCCAACTCATAGCGCAGCAACAACTCTTTGGTCACCGTCAGATTACCGTTAACCGCAAAGGTTTCATCTAGAGGGTAGCTGCCGTTGAATATTCCCGGCTTATCCTGACTGATAACCGGCAAACGCTCTTTAAGTCTGAGATAATGAAACCTCATCTCCAGCTCAGGGTAAGTTGAACTGAGTTCCACGTGAAACTGCGGGTCGAAATCTGCTTCACTCGCGGCAGTGTACACTCCACCTTTAAACAAAATCTCGTTAGCAAGCGACTTATGAATTGCATAAGCCCACCGACTGAAGATCGACGGAAACTCACTGGCGGTAAAATAAGGCAGGTAATGCCCCGACAATTTGAAGTGTTCGTTTATGTACCAGGTAGCCCGAACCCCTGCCACTTCTCTTTTATCGCGGTCGTAATCATTGGCGAGGCCATTGTGGAAATAGCGTGAATTGAGCTTGTCGATAAAAGAAAACTTGTCGCCGCTGCCGATATTCTCAATCAGCATGCCCATCTTGAAATCGAGGTCACCGGCCTTGAAAAAATAGTAATTCTCGCCCGGAAAAACCTTCCATTTCTTGTTGTTATCCTCGGTATAATAGTTAACCCTGGCACCGGTAATAAGCTTGCTGCCCTGCCCCAGTTCCTTTTCAAAATTAACCCTGCCCTGATCGAACGAAGAAAATTCGTTATATTGCCAGTTCCACCAGCCCGAAATAAATGGGCGCTTAATCTTCGGCCCTGAACTCTCAGCGCCTGAATCACCCCAGTCATCCCAGCCATCGCCTGCAGAAAATGCCTGGCCGACACCGGCAAAAAAAAGCAGCACGAAGACGACCGCACGTAAGACGATCTGCCAATCTGGCTTTATTAATGAATAATGCCGCATTTTATGCAGAAAACAGCTGATCTGCATGCCTCCAGATTTTCTATTTCATATCTGTTATCGGCATGGCAATACCGCTTACTTAGAAATTATGCAGGGGTTCAAAAGGCATCTGCAGATCAAAAGACCATGCCTGAAAATTCAGTTCATGCGTATCTGGTTAATGCTTGAGAACAATAAATCAGCCACTATCTCTCTCAGAGCAAGAAGCCTTCAAACTTTAGTTCGACGCGGCTTTCTGGTGGCTTGGTATGGGAATGCTGTTTCTTTAACTGAGCAATGTTCGGCAGCACGCAATTTTTCGAGGGTTTCAGCGGGCAAGCCAGTGGCTTTACTCAGAGCTACGCTGGTCAAGTCCTGACCAGAGCAGGTAATCTGACGATTTTTTCGATTTCGGCCATCGCCGGCGAATGTACAGCATGATAAAGATCCCAGGCCTGCTGCAGGTTCAGCCAGAACTGGGCTTCCATGCCGAGAAGCTTCTCTAGTCTGAGCGCCGTATCTGGCGTCATCCCCCGTTTACCATGAATCAGTTCATTGATTCTCGGATAGGAAACACCCAGGCGTTGCGCCAGCTCACTCTGAGACATATCCAGTGGTTTGAGAAAGTCTTCCAGAAGCATTTCGCCGGGGTGGGTCGGCGGGCCATATCTAGGAACTCTAATCATGCTGATCACTTCCTTTGTTCAATGATAATCGACAATTTCGACATTTTTCACGCCTTCATCAGACCAGATAAAGCAGATACGAAATTGCGCGTTGATCCGGATACTGTGCTGACCGATGCGCGAACCCTGTAGAGGCTCGAGACAATTCCCCGGAGGAATGCTCAAAGATGCCAGCGAAACAACGGCGTTAAGCTGATCCAATTTTCTGCGGGCAACATTCCAGAGTGTCTGTGGGCAAACGCGTCGGGCAGCCCGGGTGTCCTTGCGGTCGAAGATATCTTCACTGCCCTGATTGCAAAACGAAAGAATCATGCAAACTTCCTTTGCAAAAAATACGCCTGCTATCAGTATAACATATAACGTTTGCCATTATAAATTTACCCGGTTTTATTTATAGGAAGCCAGAAAGTTCAGAGATAAAGACATGCCTGCCACAAGTAAAGAATCACAGGCCTATCCTACAACCATAATTCTTCTTTAAGTGACACTGCGGCAAGACAGTAGTATTTATTTCATTGTCGACCTGCTCAGCTCATCGCAGACCGAGGGCTCACCGAACGGGCTGATAAAAAACGATGCGAATTGTGTCAGAAACGCCATAAATTACCTTTTATACTGCTTGCCTGTTGAGGCTTAGTGCCCGGCGGCAGGCATTCTGTGAGCGTGACCACACATTCGGCGGTCAGGCCGCCGTCGGCGGTTCTTGCGATAATCAGGGTTTTGCCGGCGGCAACGCCTGTAACTTTGCCGGTAGAATCGACGGTTGCCAATGAAGATTTGCTCGAACTCCAGGTGACGGTCTGGTTAGTAGCATCATTGGGCAGAATGGCGGTAGCCAAAGCTTCTGAACCACCGACCGCGACCGTTGTCGAAGTTTTGTTCAGACTGATACCGGTAACACTGCCGGCCTGCGCCGAGCGGACCGCAATGGTGTTGTTGGTCGTGCCACCAGCGGCGGCGCATGAATACGAGGCTTCCCAGCCCTCGAAAAAGTTATAGAAATAGGCTTCTGATTGCTGCTCGCGGGCCATGCTTCGTAAGCGATCGCTTTCGCGGTCGTTTCGTAATTGATCGGGGCGTTCTTGATGTCGCCCTCATTGGTCTGGCCGGCGGCAACCGTCGCTGTAGTGATGGTTTTGAGAATCGGTTCGGGGTCAGCAACACCCGAAGCGACGATCTCGATGGTCACCTGCTGTTTGCCTGCGCCTACCCCGTCGATGGTGGCATCGAGCGTCAGTGTCTGACCGTTATCAGAACGTTCAAGGGTTAACGTTCGATGGCGGCTTGCACCAATTTTTATGTTCGCCAGGAACTTGTTCGAAGCGGCAG
>JAQUZA010000309.1 GCA_028691595.1 Candidatus Rifleibacteriota bacterium | reverse complement strand
AATAAGAAACCAAATAGCAATAGTCATTCTCTGAAAGCAAGAACAGCAAAGGCTCTTGTCAGTATTGCGATTGGTGATGAGTTAAATTGTTCGCTGGTTGACCCATGCTGTGGTGTTGGTACCGTTGTGATTGAAGCTATTTCAATGCAAATTAATGTTAAAGGATATGAAATAAATCCGCTCGTAGCCAGAAAAGCAGAAAAAAAATCTGGCCTTTTTTGGCTACGAAAATGTTATCACCAATGCAGACATGCACGAGATAAAAGAACATTTTGACGTTGCGATTATCGATATCCCATACGGGCTATTCACCCCAATTACGGTGGAAAAGCAGTGCGAGATTATTAAAACAGCCCGAAGAATTGCAGACAAACTCGTAATTATAACTTTTGAAGATATGGACAAAGCACTTATTGCAGAAGGATTTGAGATAGTTGACCATTGTCAGATAATCAAAGGGAATTTTATCCGTACTATCAGCATTTGTCATTGAGTTCAAATTGAGAGGGCATCAGGCGGTTGGGCAGCCAGAATTTGTTTTTGCTGGCCTGACTAACCTGCTAAAAAACCCGGTTGAGCGGACAAAGCTTCTCTTTACCCGCTCAACCGAGAGTTTGTCGGCACGTTAAAGCGCCCTGGCCATACTGTAGACTGAAAAAGTTGGAACCAGACCTTTAAACCGGAGTCTGAAAGAGAATCCAGGTGTAAAAGACATACGCAATCAGCAGAAAAGCACCTTCAAGGCGCGTGATCTTGAGATCGCTGCGCATTATCGGAAGACATCCGAGACTGATGACCACCATGACCGGGCAGTCAATTCCCGCCATATGACTGGACACATCGAGTGGAAGAATCATACCTGAAAGACCCAGGATGCCGAGAATATTGAAAATGTTAGAGCCAACAACGTTGCCGATGGCAATATCAGAGTGACCTTTCAGTGCTGCAACAACCGAAGTTGCCAGTTCTGGCAGCGAAGTGCCTGCCGCTATAAGGGTCAAGCCTATGACCTCATCAGAGAGGCCGACGACCCTCGCAACGGCGACCGAACTAGGCAAAAGCAGCTTCGACCCGGCAATCATGGCGATCAGACCCGTAAGAATCAGTCGAATTTCGGTTTTCAGACTTGTTGGGGAAAAATTTTCACCCTCGGCACCATCTTCAGGCTGAGACTCTTTGCGGGCCTTGTAGATCGAAAAAAGCATATAAGAAATCAGAAGACCGAAGAGAATTCCGGCTTCAGGCCGTGAAATGAGGTTATCCAGAGAGAAATACCACATGATCCCGGCTACGGCGATCATGATCGGAACATCGCGGCGAATAACCTGGCGGCTGCAGGCAATCGGATGGATCAAGGCGGCAATACCCAGGATCAAAGCAATGTTGAAAATATTCGACCCGACAACATTGCCGACGGCTATCCCAGGGTTGCCCGCCAGACTGGCATCAACGCTGACGATAAATTCGGGCATGGAAGTCCCGAAAGCAACGACGGTCAAACCAATAACCAGAGAAGATACGCCAATGCGTCTGGCAAGATTGGCGGCCCCGTGAACCAGTAGATCTGCCGCCATTGTGAGCAGATATAACCCCGCTCCTAACATGGAAGCGATTTCAAAGTAGCCGAGTTCAAGTTTAAATAGCATGCGTTAACCTCAAAGGGCAAAGGAATGAAAGGGGCCATTTAATTCGAATGGCCCCTTTCAAAGCAAACAGGGGGATGTCAATTTTAACCCGTCAAACCAGGCCTAACATTAGAAATAGCCCGCCGACGGCAAGCGTTGCCAGTGTGGTAACAACGATCTTGATCAAAACACTGCCGGGGTTTTCCCCGTTTTCAGTCGAAGAATTTTCTGGGAGTTTGTTTTCCATGGTGGAATCCTTTCAAGTTAACAACCAGCGATTTTCAAGGAGGAAAATCGCGTCTTCAGGAGACTGCTTGTTTGAGACTTGTCTGGAAAGGATTACCCGTCGCTGCGAGGTAGATGCAGCACCGTAAGGCCCCATTCATCGGGATGAATGGCATCAACAAAACGACGATTCTGCCCTGGGGCAGAAGGAAATCTCGCCATCGTTGGCCATTGCATAATTTCCTGACGGCGCGACAGGATCAGGTGAGGGAACTGCCTGCTGGATGCAAAAATTCTGGCAAAACATTGAGCCGGCCTGGGGTTATCAAGAGTCTCACCTGCATGAGCGAGTTCATTGAGCCCCGGTTCATTATGACCGGCCCTGCATAATAGCAATTCCCGTTCTTCGTGCCAGAAGCCCTGGCAAAAGCTGAGAATTAATAAAATTACCAGAAATGTACGTCGCATAGTGCTATTATAGCACGATTTTACCACTTCTCTGAACCAAATTTGTCGGCTGGTGGGTATGAAAATTGACCAAGAAGTTGACCAAGAAGTTGACCAAGAAGTTGACCAAGAAATTGACCAGGAGATAGGCTCGGTTGCGAAGAAAATTTTATGTCGGAATAGAATGAAGCTGACTATAATCCGCAAAGAACTCGCTTTGAAAATCTGGTTTGCAGACAGCGCAATTCAATACCAGCTTGAGAAACCATCCTGGCAGCTCAAACCGCTTTTTCTTACCTGGTCAGTTCAAACATGAAATCTGGTGGTCTTCAAAAAGTTGGCCATGGTGTGGTATAAAGAAACGCATCTAGAAATCATAGATAGAAAACGCGACGGAACATGAAAGGAACCTTACCATGTGTGGAGTCATAGGCCTTATTCTTGCAAAAGATTGTGAAAAAATGGGGCAAACCGCCTGCCAGCTACTGAAAATGCTTGAATACAGGGGCTACGACTCTACCGGCGCGATCATTCAGGATGAATCAGGCTCAGTCACCCTGCGCAAAGATGTGGGCGCGCCCAGTAAAGTGGTCTATGATCTTGGCATCGACAAGCTGATCGGGCAGATTTTTTGTGGCCAGGTGCGCTGGGCAACTTTTGGGGTTGTGACCCGCGAAAACGCTCAGCCACACGATGTCAGATGCCATACTCACATTTACGGGGCCCACAACGGCAACATCACCAACTGCATGCAGCTCAAAGAATGGCTGACCTCGCAGGGCCACCAGGTTGTCAGCAACAATGACGGCGAAATGCTGGTTCATACCGTCGAACACTACTTCGCCGAAGAGCTCAAGTTCAAAGACGAAAATGACTCACAGGTAAGATACATTGCCCTCAAAAACGCCGTGGTCAAAGCCTGCAAAAAGACCACCGGTTCGTTTGCCGCGATAATCGTCGACCCGGTTGCCCGCCGCACCGTAGCCATAAAAGCCGGCAGCAGCCTTTATATCGGCAAGGGACAGAACCCGGAATTAAGCGATTTCGTTATCGCCTCTTCTGATCTGGCATCGGTTCTACAGCTTACCAAGGTTCTGATTCCGATCAAGGAAAAACAGTTCGCAATTTTCGACAGCAGCAATTTTCTCATGTATGACATCCGCGATGGCCACCAGATCGAGTTTCATACGCAGCGCAGTCTGCTGAAGGTTGAAGAAACCCGCCTGCAGCACCCTTATCGTTATTTCATGGAACAGGAAATCTACAGCCAGAGCAAAAATACCGCCCGGCTGATCGATCTTTTCTCGGGCGGCAACAGCATCGTCAAACTCCTCAAAGGGAACCTGGCCACGCATGCAAACTGCTACGAGGAAGTCAGCGAGCAACTGCAGCTGCTCGCCGGCATAACCGAGCAGGGCGAGTTTCTTGCCGGTGCCAGAGACCTGCTCAAATCAGCCCCGGTCAACCGGTTGACTGAGGTCGCCCACCAGCTTGATTCAACGCAAATTTCTTTCGAGCTTGAATCGGGTTTTGCCTCGCTGCTTGAAGACGTGCGCCGGGTGATCGACGAAGCCGGTGGCGAGCCCGCCAGCCCTGCGCTGCTCAAAGTTATCGACAGCATTTTTGAACTCGAAAACATCAAGCTGCTTGAAGAGCGCATGCGTGAATTCGTGGAAATCATTGTTCAGGCCCGCAAAAATGGTGATTCAGTCTATATTCTCGCCTGTGGCACCTCATTTCATGCCGCCAAGACCGCGCCGCTGTTCTTCAACGAGATTGCCGGCATTTCGGTAACCCCGCTGCTGCCCGGTGAATTCAGAGCCCAGTGCACCCGCTCCCTTGGAGCAAATGACGTGATAATCGGCATCAGTCAGAGCGGCGAAACCAAAGATTTAATCGATGTCTTCAGCTTTCTTGAAGATGTTTACCCACAGGCAAAGCGCGTCTGCATTCTCAACAACACCAACTCAACTCTGGCACTCGAAAAGTCGCACCTTTACGTTCCCCTCTTCTGCGGCCCAGAAATTGCGGTTCCAGCAACAAAAAGCTTTTTGAATCAGCTGCTGGTGCTTTATGCACTCGCGGTAGAAGTAAAAGCCCGCCTCGAAAAAGACTGTGACGAAAAAATTGGTGATGGCCTGTCATCAACCTTTCATTTTGAAGAAATGAAGAAGATTCCCGGCCTGATTGACCTTACCCTCAAAACAACCCAGAACGAAACCGAAATGATTGCCGACCAGCTTTATCTTAAGCCCAGCATGCATATTCTTGCGACCCGAATTCTCGGAATTGCCAAAGAAGGTGCTCTGAAGATTAGAGAAATTGTGCTGAACCACACGGAGGGCTTCGA
>JAQUZA010000308.1 GCA_028691595.1 Candidatus Rifleibacteriota bacterium | reverse complement strand
ACTTCTATTGGAATACGCTTTGCTATTAATCTGGGAAATCATAAAAGCAAATTTTGTAACAGCAAAATATATATTGAATCAGAAAATAGAAATAGAGCCTCAATTAATTCATTTTTGCTTCGGGCACGGGCAGAAGTTTCTGCAGCTGCTCTATTCTTCTGTTAAGCCAGTTTTTAAGGGCTTTTTGCCCGGTCATTTCCAGTTCATATGTTAACAGCTCAATGGCTGATAAATAATGTTTAAAGTGTCTGGCAACAACATACAGCGCAAAATGATAATAGTCTTCCTGAAGCAGATGACCGGCATCAAGGCTGAGTAAGGCAAATTCCAGCTGTCGGCCTGCTTTTTCGCTAAAATTCTTACCCGTAATACTTTCGAGTTCTATTCCTGACTCGAGACGTTCGATCGAAATAATGACCGCCTTTTCAAGCGTTTGCAGTTGCGAACGGTAAGATTCCGCCAACAATGTTCCGGTGACCAGCAAAAGGCAGATCAGACCGGAAATTACCCCTTTCAGGGAGAGTCTGATACGAATAAAATGCTGCTGAGGTTCAGGCATGACAGTTTAAATTACCTGTAGCGTTATTTTTTTGATACGGTCAGGATACTTATAAAACTCTGCCGCTGCACTTATCAACCATTTTCTTTAATGATTGATTCAAGGGTTGCTAAATCGAAGAGATTTTATTAGAATTGTTGCGGCCGGGCATCGGCTTTTCCATATGCGCGGGCTTTCCGGTGTGTTTTTCGCAAAGATTGCTGCCGGCAAACTAATATACAGGAACCTTTCATGAATCTGATATACCTTTCGCCGCATTTCCCGCCCAATTTTATCAATTTTGTCGTTGGCCTCGCCAATCGTGGCATAAAAGTTCTTGGAATCGCCGAAGAGCACCCCGATAACCTCGATGATCGACTCAAGGCCTCACTGGCTGACTATTACCGGGTCGACAATCTTGAAGACTACGAGCAGGTTTTTCGGGCCGCCGCTTTTTTTATTCACCGACATGGCCGAATAACCCGTGTTGAATCCCACAACGAACACTGGATGATGCATGAAGCCAGACTTAGAGAAGATTTTAACATAATCGGGCCAGATGTTGCCCAGACGCTGAAAATTAAACGCAAGTCTGAAATGAAGAAGATTTTTAAGGCCTGCAAAGCCCCGGTAGTTGAAGGGGAGCTGATTGTTAACGAAGAAGGTCTCAAAGCATTCATTAAAAAGCACAAATACCCTGTTTTTGCCAAACCAGATATCGGGGTTGGGGCCATGGCCGCCTTCAAAATCGAACACGATGGTGATCTTGCAAGATTCTGGCGTGAAAAGCCGGAGGGCGATTACTTCGTCGAACCCTTTATTGACGGCGAACTGATGACTTTTGATGGTATTGCCGACCAGAATGGCGAGATAGCTTTTTATTCTTCACTGCATTCTGTAAATGGTGCTTATGATCTGGTGGCCTACAACCAGGACCTAAGCTTTTACATTGTTCGCGATATTCCAGAAGATGCAATTGAAATCGGCCAGAAGATCGTTAAGGATTTTGACATCAGGGCCAAATTCTTTCATCTTGAATTTCTGCGACGGCGCAGTGACAAAAAACTCTATGTTCTCGAAATGAACTGCCGCCCACCCGGTGGCTACACTGTCGATCTGATGAATTACTCTGCCGATGTAAACGTTTATCAGGAATGGGCTAATATCATCGCTGACAATCATTTTCAGGCCAAGATCGAGCGCAAATACAACGCGGCGCATATTGCCCGCAAGTTTGGCAAGAGTTACCGACACTCAGTTGCAGAAATTTTTGCCAGATTCGGTGAAAAAATTGCCTCGCACACGGCAGTGCCGCATGTTTTTTCTGAAGTCATGGGCAATGAAGCTTTTCTGGTGCGCTCCCCGGAGTTAGAAGACATTTTTGCCATGATCAGTTTCATCCAGGAAACAGTCTAGTGCTCTGGCAACATTGACTGGAAAATCAGATGAGTATTGATACAAACCGGGGTTTTGCGGTTTCTGTCGTTATTCCGGTTTTTAACGGCGGAGCAGCCTTGCGCCGTTGCCTCGATGCCCTTTGCCGGCAGCAGACCAGGCATGCTTTTGAAGTGATAGTGGTTGATGACGCTTCGAGAGAAGATTTAAGCACCCTGCCTGACGAGTATGCGCAGCGCCTCGCTTTATCGCTGATTCGCCTCGAAAAGAACTCCGGGCCGGGGTGTGCAAGAAACGCCGGGGTAGCTCGAGCAACTGGCGAAATAGTTCTGTTTACCGACTCTGATTGCGCTCCCGCCGCCGACTGGGTTGAAAAAATGCTTGCTCCCTTTGCTGATTCACAAGTAACCGGTGTTAAGGGTGTATATATAAGTAATCAGAATGACCTCTGGGCGAGGCTGGCTCAGCTTGAATTTGAAGAACGCTATGAAAAACTGGCCACCTGCAGCGAAATTGATTTTATCGACACCTATTCAGGAGCTTACCGTAAGAGCGCTTTTGCTGCGGCAGGCGGTTTTAACCCCGAGTTAAGGCAGAACGAAGACGTTGATCTGGCCTTTCGCATTAAAGCATCCGGGGCAAAATTTGTTTTCGTGCCCGATGCGGTTGTGGCGCACACTCATCGTGAGGGTTGGCGGGCCTATGCCAGTTTGAAATTCTGGCGGGGTTACTGGAGAATGCGTATTTACCGGCAGCATTTGAACAAGGCCGGCAACGACAGTTACACACCTTTTTCGCTCAAGGCTCAATTGCTGCTGCTGGTTGTTCTGCCTTTGACGTTGTTGTCAAAAAATGCCCGTTTTCTCTGGAAAAGTTGCTGGCTGGCTTCCTGCCTGCCTCTAATGCGCTCGGCCCTGCCAGACCGACTGTTGCTTGCGGTTGTTTCGCCTTTGTTCTGCCTGGTGCGAGGCCTGGCTCTTCTCAGCGGAATGGTGGCGGGTCTGCTGGCAATGTTCAGGAGGCAATAACCTGGCAGGCTTTATTGACATAGATCACTAACAACAAAGCCCGGTTTATGCCGGGCTTTGTTATCAGTGATAAGTTTTAACGGTTTATCAGGTGATATCTTTGGGGACGATGGTCTTGCAGAAGTTCTGCACATCGACCTTGCCGACGGCAAATTCCATGGCAAAAACATCTTCGCTTTTGTTGTCCTGAACCTTGATGGTGAGTTTATCACCGGGTTTAACTGCCGGAACGCCCTCTTCAGCATATTTTGTTGCGTTCAGCACAAAGTTGATCTGTTCATCGTTTTCGGGGTTGAGGTGACCAACAGCTTCAAGACCATTAGAGACGTTTTTGAGCATAGCGCGATAAGAACTGCCTGTGCCTATCAGGTCAGCCATCTGTTTTGATGACAGATGAACGAGGAAAAATCTGGTCAGCATTTCAAGGTCCTCGTCGCTGCGGTTGAGGTCAAGATCAAGGGCTATTTCGCAGTAGTTGGCCAGAATCTCGTCTTTTTCGAGATAATGGGGGGCAAATCTGATGATATTCGAGCTTTTTACATCAAAGATCTGGAACAGAAGGATGTCCTGGTTGGCCAGCAGGCCCAGGGGGGCGCAGTCAACATCGATGGTTCCTTCTTCGGTTTGCGAGATATTGATTGCCTTCTGCATGATTTTTGACGTTCTTACATTCTTGACCTGCAGAACCGCTTCTTCTGGAAGCAGGCTACGGCGTTCGTCAGAGGCAAATCTGATTTTTGCCTTTAGATCGTGAGTTGTAGCAGCGTTATCGATGATTTCTTCTTCGAGATGAGTTTTTGCGAACTTGATTATCTCGTCTTTTTGAATCATTTCGAGCTTGAAGGCTGCGGACTGATAGTTTGGATTAAGCTCGAGTGCTTTTTTATAGTGGAGAATTGCCAGCTCGACCTTGCCGGCGAGGTGGTAGAATGTGGCCAGTTTTGAATGCAGGTCAGGAAAGTTCGGGCTGGTGTTAACGAACCTTTCGTGCAGATCGATCACTGTTTCGAGTTTGCGCATGTAGCCCGAAAGCTCAAAGAGTTTTGGTCTGAGGCCAGGATAAGCGGGGTAGAGACTGGCGGCCTTAGAGAAAGACTTGTAGGCAAGATAGAGGCGACCGGTTGAATAGAAGATATCACCAAGGGTGAAGAAGAGCCTCGGGTTTTTATTATCGACACCCAGAAGCATATGTATCGCTTTTTCGGCCTGACCGAGCTTCGAAAGACAGATGGCCAGATTCAGTTTGGCTTCAAGGTAGTTGGGGTTTTCTTTGAGGGCCTTATCAAGCTGAAACGCGGCTTCTTCATACATATCGTTGCTCATGAGAATTTTTGCATAATCATTGAGCAGGTCGAGAAAGCTTGGGTTGGCAGCAATTTTTTCTTTTACAGAAGCAACGGCCTGATCGAAGTTTTCTTTTGATCCTGAAAGGTGTGCGAGGTAGCCCATGGCAACATGCTGTTTTGCATCGATTGACACGGCTTTCTGAAAGGCTTCAAGAGCCTCGGATTTTTTGTCTTCGAGAAGAAAGATTTCACCGAGGAGCTCGCAGAGAGGTGCGGATGTTTGCGAGTATTCCATGAAAGACAGCAGATTTTTTTTGGCTTCTTCGAGGTAGCCGAAAAGAAGGTTGTAGCGCACGTATTTAACCTGTGATCTGACATCTTTTGAGCTGATGATAGGCATGAA
>JAQUZA010000009.1 GCA_028691595.1 Candidatus Rifleibacteriota bacterium | reverse complement strand
TCGAGTTTAATAATCTGCCCGGAATTCGAAAAAATTAATGATTCGCCTGTTTTTGAGGCATAAGAAACACCGCTGGTTTTGTGCCCGAGATCACCTTTCCAGAGACCGAAGCCTTTGGTGAGGTTCAGACAGAATGTTTTGCCATTTTCGGCGGCAGCCAGAACGATCTGGCCATCCTCGCTGAGCTCAAGATCAGTTATGGTACCGATTCCCATAAAGGCATCATAGGGTTTACCGTTGTGGTTGACGGCAGACAGACCTTCGCCCCGGTCGTCGAAGCAGGGAAAAGCCGTTGTCTGCCCAAGAGTTGAGATGGCAATGTCGGCCGGGCGCCGCATAAGATTGCGGTAGGCCCACTTAACACGCAGACTGCGGTCAGCACCTATGATTGCCGGGTCACTGGTTACAAAAGCAAAAGAGTCACCTGAAGCGCTTATCCGCCCATGAACTGCCGGAAACGGGCGTTTGCGCCAGAGGGTTGCCCCTTCAGAACCGAAGAGCATCGAGTGCTTTTCGCTGTCGATCGCCAGCACTTCAAGCGTGTCGGCAAGAGATACTGAAACAAGCTCATACCCGGTATTGCGGTGCCAGAGTTCCTGGCCTTGATTGTTGAACAGCCTGATGACCGAATCATTGTCGCAGACCACAAAGTTGTGGTGATCGCTTGCAAAGTCTAGCAGTCTTATGCCTGGCACCTGTATGTGCCAGGCCTTCTGAAAGCTGACTCTGGTTTTGTCCTCAGTCATGCAGCCTTTCCTCTCTGGCGGGTACTAACAAAGAAGATATCACATAAGGGATTTTGCACAACAAATTTTATCATTCAAAATTTGTAGTTGTCTGCCGAAACTTCTGCCATTATGACAAATAAACCATTTAAAATTGCGGCTCTCATTGGAGTCGCGCTCATGCTCACCGGGTGTCAGACAGGTGGTCAGGATAATCCGGTTCAGCCGACTGCAGGGTATTACCAGACCGGTACCGCCTCATGGTATGGGGCTGAATATCAAGGTCGGCCTACTGCATCGGGCGAACCATTCGATAAAAACGCTCTTACGGCAGCGCATCGCGAACTTGCCTTCAATACCTGGGTTGAAGTTAACAACCTTGGAAACGGTCGAAGGGTTACAGTTCGCATCAACGATCGCGGGCCTTTTACCGACCCGGAAAACCGCATAATCGATCTGTCAGAAAGAGCCGCTGACGAGCTTGGCATGAAAACCGCCGGGCTGGCACAGGTAGCTCTCGATATTGTCGCCGGGCCTTAGATACTAACAAAAACCTGCCAGGCATCTAAATGCTGGCAGGCGTAAGATTCAATAATTTTCAGAGGAGCTTAAAGCGGGCTATCGCTGCCTTCATCTCTCGGTGAATAGCGGTGGTTTTCGTAAATTGCCCAGCCATTGAGCCGGCCACTTTTGCCCTTATAGGGGGTGGTAACAGTTCCACCCCTGGGATCGTATTTGTATTTGCCGTAAAATTGCACCAGTCTGCCTATTTCGAATCTGAAGGTCTCTGAACCGGTAATTTTATAGTTGAAGTCATATTCAGCGCGGTTGTCGCGACTTTTCAGACGACAGCTGAGGGTGTCGGTTGCAGTTTGCGGGTAGAGCGAAACGATGTTGCCGCCATCACGCACTTCAGTTTCAGGAAGCTGCTGCTCGAAGGCATCGGCTACTGTCAGATCCTGGCTGAAATAATTAGCGAGGATAAAAATAGTAAAAACGACAATTGGTATGGCGACAAGTATGGCTTTGTCCTGCCAGGTGAGTTCAGGTGGTCTTTTGCTCACAGATTCCTTCTCCGTGTTCGGTTTGATTTTTGCACCATAGCACAAACCGCAGGTCAGAGTCTACGCGCTCAACTTTTTTTTTACAATTTTTCCAAAAAGCTAAGAAACCAGTAAGCGATTGTCGATGGACTTACTACGGAATCTTATAAAGGAATTCATGGAAGAGTTCCAAGATTAAATATGAAGGTTTCTGAATAAGGAAACTGCAAGGAGCGCGACGTGTGGAATAATCTTAGAGCTAGACATTACTCAGTCTTGATACTGCTGGCGATTGTGGCTCTCGAAACTTCGGCGATAGCAATCGACAGGTTCATCAATCGCGAAAGTGAAACAGCTTTTACCATTGAAAGCCCGTTTCAGAATAATCCGTTCATTCAGAACTTTCGCATGGCCGATGCCAGCTGTGCCGTTCTGCCGGTCAAATTCAGCAGCAGGAGTTCCACACCCGCCGTCACTGCTGAAAAGCCTGCCGTTGCTCCTGCGGCCCCGGTTAAAACCATTTCCGCTGAATTTATAGCTGCCGCTGGCCGCAATGATAACTACAAGAAATTCGTTGAATATTCTGTGCAGCCGGGCGATTCGCTTTCGAATATTGCCATGCTGTTTGGCTCGGAAACTGAAGCCATCAAACGTTACAATAAAATCGATGACCGTCACAGCATCATGGCCGGCCAGACCATTAAAGTGCCGATGCCTACCAGTGATCTGTTTTACACTGTCAGAAAAGGCGATTCGCTCACCAAAATCGCCAGCCGCTTCAGAATTCAGCTTAAAGATATTGTTGAATCAAATAATCTGAAGTCACATATGCTCGTAGCAGATCAGCGCATTAAAATTCCTGTGGTAGACAACAAGGCCGATGTTGCTATCGTCAGACCAGCAGCCAGCGCCATCGAAATCACCAAAAAGCTTGAGCTGGTGCGCGACAACAAAGTGAACATGGTCGGTGAACAGAAACTCGAAATGGTCAAGATCGAAAAGGTTCAGGCCGCTGTCGCACCTGCTGTTAAGCCTAAAATTGAATTTATCGAAAAAGAACTTCTCGCTCAACCCCCGGTGGTCGCAAAAAGTCCCGCAGCCGCTCAACCGGTTGCCAGACTTGCAGCCAGCAAGATTACCGCTTTGCCTGTGCCACAGAAGATCGTGCCCGTTGTTGCTCCCATTGCTTCTCCCGCTGTTGAAAAAGCCGAAGAAAACCGTGAAGTGTCTGACACCGTGAATAAAGGCGACAGCCTGCTCAAGATTGCCATGCGCTTCAATACCACTGTGGCACAGCTCCAGTCCGACAACAATATCAAGGGCACCTTTTTGAAAGTTGGCCAGGAACTCAAAGTTAACCCCGATAAAAAGCTTTTTCGTGTGGTTAAAGCCACCGAAACCGCACCGGTCAAGACTGCTGAAACCAGCAATGTTAATCACAAAGTTAAAAGTGGCGAATCCCTTTCGCTGATTGCCAGAAAATATCGCACCACCATCAGTTCGATTGTAGCTGCCAATGAACTCAAGAACACGGTTCTCATGGCTGGTCAGACCATCAAGGTTCCGACTGCAAAAGGTTCAGATAAATCTTCAGGCAATGAAGTAAAAGACTATAAAGTTGTGCAGGGTCGATCAGCAATTACCCGCGCCAGCTGGAAAATGCCGGTTAGAGGTCGTCTCTCAGACAAATACGGCTGGAGAAACCACCCCGTTTATCGCAAACGCCTGTTTCATGCCGGTATCGATATCGCCGCACCAAAAGGCTCACCGATTGCTTCTTCTGCCTCTGGCAAAGTTATTTATGCCGGTCGCAGACCAGGCTATGGCAATCTGGTAATCCTCAGCCACGCTGGTGGTTATTCAACCCGCTACGCACACTGCAGCTCTATCCTGGTTAAGAAGGGCCAGTCAGTCAAGGCCGGTCAGGTTATTGCCCGCGTTGGAGCCACAGGAGTTGCCACCGGTAATCACCTGCACTTTGAATTGAGAAAAAATGGCAAGACCCAGAATCCGCTCACATTCCTCAGATAAATTGCAGACCGTTGTCTGTTAATTTTTCCAGCCTGTCCTGAATGGATACCAAGCCAAAATGAAAAAAAACGCCAGAAGCATACTTCCTGTTCTGGCGCTTTTTTTGTTTTTTATTGGCAACGGTTTTACTGCACGCCATGAAACAGAATTGAATGAAATACAGGCAGATGCAAAACAACCCGGGGTTGTTTTTCCGGCAAACAGTTATGATCGCGAGTTTTTTAATCCGCTCGCCATTCCAGAACTAAAGGCACCGGTAGTCGACCGGCCACGTGGCATCGTCGTAAACTCTCAATCTTCGTCAGTAGCTGGTTATGAAGTCCAGACCGCCCTCGACCCCAGGTTTGCAGCACTGGGTGACTCACATCGGGAATACTTCGTGCCGGCCTCTGAAGTTCGACCGCCTGCCCCGGCTATGAGTATTCCAGTTCTCGACCGGCGACCGGCCGGCCATTACGATATCAACGAATGGGAAGAGAACCGTCTGTTCAGCTCAAATCTTTATACTGACACCGGCTTTTACTCAACCTGGGTAGATGGCGACAAAAACCTGTCGTCACGTGATGAAGGCCAGTTTTATGAAACAAACTACCGTTACGAACTATTCTCGACACGGCAGAATGGTGATTCGCTCTCTCTAAACGTCGATGCCACCTATACTAATGATCGCCGACCCTACCGCGATGGTTTTACGCTGAATCAGATGACTCTTGATTCGCGCACCGACCGTTCGCGTCTGGTAATCGGGCACGCTTTTCCTGAAATGTCTGAGTATACAATGACTCAGAGCATGCTTGGAGCTTACGGTCTGCAGCAGTTCGACTATACCAGCGTCAGCGGTTTTGCCGGCTACTATGCCCTTGAAAAAGATGACCTCAAAAACCCCCGTTATGTCGGCGGTTTCAGGCTCGAACATGCTCGCGATGAAGCACTTAAGTTTGGCTTTAATCTTGTTGGCACTGAAGATGAACGGGATAACCCGGCTTCAAGCCAGGATTTGCCTTCTCTCGCAAACAGGGTGTATTCGTTTGATGTTCGCATGAAGCCCACAGAGAACATATATCTCGATGCTGAGGTGGCACAGAGTGACTCTGATTTCGACAAGCGTGACAACGCCGGTGAACAGAAAGGCAATGCCTTCAGGGTTAAATCTGCCTATGAACGCGAGAATTTCAGAGCTGAAGCTGGACTAGAACAGGCAGATACCATGTTTCTCAGCCCTCTGGGGCAATCGCCCCGTGATGAACGCGCCTATTTTGCGCGGCTTTTTTATGAACTGAACAAATATGTCAGCGCTCGCTTCGGTCAGAGAATTGCCCGCGATAATCTCGCCAACTATCAGCGTTCGACCATCGTTCGCGAACAGCCCGAAGTTCAGGTGACCCTCAAACCGAGCGAGTATTACCGGCATATGCGTATCGATTTCTTTTATCAGCCTTAGCATGAATATTCAGAGAATTCTGGCTTTATGAACCGTTACAAAGACCTTCTCTGGCTTGAATTCAATCATCGTGCCGGCCAGATGCTGTATTTTGCCGGATTGAGCCAGACAATCGACAAAGATGATGTTAATGTGCTAAACGACCGCGATATTCAGCGCTTCGACCTGAGTCTGACCTGGGAATACGACTCACTCAATCGTGTTTACAGCACTTTTGCCATCGAGAAGCTCAGCTATAAGCGTGCGGGTGGCATGGATCAGACTTCGTGGATCGGCTTTGGCGGCAGTTCGAAATTTCATGAAAATGTTATGGTCAGCGTCGATTATCAGCGCGAAAAAATTGATCCACTGACGGTAAGCTCTAAACATGACCGTCTGAACCTCTCACTTACGAGAGAATACAGCCCGACTGCAAGACTGATAATTGATCTTGAAGGTAATCGCAGTGAGTTCTCGGGCGATACGGGTGAATTTGATGACTACACCGCAAAAATGCGGTTTTTAAAGGCCTTTTGATGAAAAGAATACTTTCAACACTACTGCTGCTGATGTTTCTGGCTGCTACAGCCGGCACTGAAGTTCAAGCCGCTGCCAGATCAGTGCTGCCCGGTCTCGAACCCGGCCGGAGTTTCGTAAACGGTCAGCTCCTGGCTATGATGTGCGACGGCCCGGTTTTTTTCTGTAAACCAGGTGAGAATACCTGGCATAGGGTTACACAGGGCCAGACAATCGCTGATGGCTATGGAATTAGAACTGCTGCACATGGTTACCTGATCATGTCGTGGGGCGCGGAAAACCTGATTATGGTTAAGCCTGAATCTGGCCTGCGGGTGGTCATGCAGCCTGCCGCCCTGGTGCAACTGGTTTTGCAGCTGCACCGCGCCGAAGTTCTCATTGCGGCAAGAGATTCTGGCCTGATCGAGACTGAAGGAAGGCACGGCATATTGATGGTCAATCATGGTGACTGCAGTATTGTCAGCAATGACAATGGTGAGTGGATCAGGTCGGCCAAAGGTCAGTCAGCCTTCAGATTGAATGGCAGCGCCGAGCCGGTGGCGGTTCCAGAAAGCTATTGTCTCGAAATTGCGCCTGATGGAAAAGAGAAGCCTTTGCAGGTGTTTGACCCGGGTAGCGAATACGAGTCGTTCAGGCGCTTCGCCAACTGGCTGCAGCGTTTCGACAGCCTTCATCGGCAAAATTCAGTCGAAGTGCCCTTCAAAGTTGATTCAGTCAAGATTAACAACGAATTCGTCAGCAACCTTTCACAGGAAAATGGTTTGCATGTTCTGAGCTCTCCCGATGGCCGTTTGCCAGAATCACTGCTGCTGCAGCTCAAGATAACGCCTTACCCGGCCCCGGCGCATCGGTTTGAACTGTCGCTTGGAAAAGATCTGGTTTATGCCCTGAGAGAGGGTAGAGACGGCTATTTTGAAGCGAATTTTGCCATTCCGGCGTTTCCGGAATTTGTGGTGACAGTTCATCAGATCGATTCACTTGAAAGGCGTATCAGAGTATTCAGCGCCGGCTTTACCTTCAGCGGTCGCCGGGCAACCGAAGACCTTGCCAGACGCTTCTGTCGCGAGTTGTCAGATGCCTTTTCCCGTCGCGATCAGATCTGGTTGAGAAGCGCGGTGTCGAGATATTTTCGCGACTGGCAGGGCAACAGCTGGTTTGATTTCAATACCATGGCCGATGATACTTTGCGGCGCTATCGTGACGTGCGTCTGACTCTGCATCCGTTCAGGTTTGAACGCCGTGATGGCATGATACTGGTCAGCGTCAATTACCGGCTTTCGGCACTGACAGCAAACTGGAACTTCAGATTTGAAGACCGTGGCAGCGACATACTCACCCTCAAGCCTGAAGACGGCAGATTCAAGCTTTTTGCAAAAGTTTCGGGAATGTTTTTTAACAGACTCAAAGTTGCGGTTGACCTGAGACAGGGAATTTTGCGGGGCCGGGTCACTGATGAACGAACCCGAATGCCATTGTCAGGGGTGAACGTGACGGTCAGGGGCACCAGTTTCTCAGCGATTACCGACTCGATGGGTGAATATGTGATTTATAACATGCCTCCTGGCAGGTATGACGTTAAGTTTGCGAAAAATGGCTACGGCGAGTTGACTGCGACCACCGTAACTCTCAAACCGGCGGGTGAACAATTTTGATGCACAAAAAGCGAATGGCGATCAATCTCTGGGTCATGGCCGCAATTTTTGCGGTTGCGTTTCTGCCAGGCTGCCTTAACAGCAGCAGGGAAGAAAATTCTCAAGGCACTCTTACCGGCACTCTTGAAGTTGCCAAAGCCTCAACTCTGGTGGCCGTTTGTGGAGAAAACCGGGTTTTGATTCCCGTTGATGCGAAAGGAAATTTCGTAGCCCGTTTGTCTCCGGGGGTGTATCAGCTGATGTTGCAAGGATCAGACGGCCAGTTAACCCTGATTCGCAAAGCGGTTGAAATAGATAATAATATGACTGTCAGTGTGGTAGACACAGATATGGTGCCAATGCCACAGGTCGTTTCTGTTGCCGTGCCACTTATTTACTCAACCTCAGCCGTTATTGAATGGGAAACCGGTATTGAGTCTGACGGCTATGTTGAATACGGGGTTAATGAACTCTATGGTTATGCCAGTTATGCAACGACTGAGCTTAAAAAGCGCCATCGCATGCAACTTTTTAGCCTGCTGCCAGCCACAACCTATCATTTCAGGGTTGTGGCCAGTCGGCACAATCTCGATTCAACCCGCACCTGGTCGAGGGATTATTCTTTTACCACCGAACCCTGATCAGCTGTCATTTTTGCCGAGAGTTTGCAAAAACGGCCCGGTTTGCAGGGTCGGCGAAGTCAATCAGATTAAGCCTGTGACTCTGATGTGACGATAATGAATGCAGGGCAGAAAAAAACAGCCCGGCAAAGCTACTCTGGAGGCAATGTATGAACGCGTTTTTCATTGGAATCGGCGGCATGGGCATGAGCGGGCTGGCTAAGATATTGCACAGCGAAGGCTTCAAGGTTGCCGGTTCAGATCGTAATCTTGAAGGCGACTATTGTCGTCGTCTGCAGGAACTCGGAGTGAAAATTTACCCCCAGGATGGCAAAGGCCCTGAACTTTTTATGCAGGATACAGGGCTCAAGGCGGCTGAATTTAAGATTGTCAAATCTACTGCTGTTGAAGACCAGGTTCCTGATGTGCAGACTGCTCAAAGACTTGGAGTCGAACAGATTATGCGCTCAGACCTGCTTGCCGGCATGTTTAATGCTCGCAAAGGCATTGCCATAGGCGGTACAGCCGGAAAAACCACAACCACCGGTCTGGTTGCCTGGATACTCAAATATGCCGGGCGTGAGCCCTCGTGTGCGGTCGGGGGCATTATTGCCGGCCTCGATACCAATGCCTTCAGAGGTGCCGGCCCTAATTTTGTCATTGAAGCAGATGAATCTGACGGTTCGATTGTGAAATATAAGCCCTGGATATCTTTAGTAACCAATATTTCACGCGATCACAAATCACTCGATGAGCTTAAAACCCTGTTTGCAGAATTTTTTGCCAATACTGCCCCCGATGGCTTGCGGCTTGTTTGCGCTGATGACCCGAATGCCATGAGCTTGCGGGCAACGTGCAAAGCAGAGGTTAAAACCTACGGACTGCATACTGAGGCCGATTTTATGGCTACCGGATTGCTTATGGATACAGAGACAGCCACTTTTAGTGTCGATGGCGTGCCTTTCACCATCAAAATGCCTGGAGAACACAATGTTCTTAATTCTCTGGCAGCTATTGCCACAGCGAAAATGTGTGGGCTCCAGCTCGAAGAAATTGCTGAAGCCATGCGTGCATTTCCGGGCATGAAGAGAAGATTTGAAAAAGTCGGTTCAGTGGGCGGTGTAACTGTTATCGACGATTTCGCTCATAACCCTGCCGAAATTGCCGCAGCAATTCAGGCGGCCCGCAAGTCTTCGGTGAGACGCTTCATTGTCTATCAGCCCCATGGCTTCGGGCCAACAAGTTTTACCCGTGACGACCTGATCGAGGTTTTCAGCGGTCTGCAGGAAAATGAATTCCTGTTCCTCGATGATATTTTTTACGGCGGGGGCACTGTCAGCCGCGATATCTCTTCAGAAGAAATAGTTAGAAGCGTGAAGAATCGCTTTAAAAACGCATTTTATACCGGAAACCGGGATGAAATAGTTTCAAGAATCGTTGCTGAAGCTGAAAATGGCGATATGGTGCTGGTTATGGGGGCAAGGGATATAAATGTTATCTGTCATCAGGTTCTGAAAGGGCTTCCGGCCCGTCAGAAATGTGCTGCCTGAATCTCGCCCGGATGTGCTAAAATGTTAAATCAGCTTTGATCTAACAGGTGCAGCATTTATGAAAACCAGTCTGGTCTTTTCGTTACCTCCATGTTCTCTGAGAATCGGGTTGCTTGAAGCCCGCAATGTGGTGGTCAGACCATCAACAGCAAATTACCAGGAGCTAATCAACCGCGAGGTCGAGCCGCTGCTCTCGCCTGACTTCATCTACCCTGATCAGAAGCAGAAGGGCATTCGCAGCCTGCTCAAAACCTTTGGCTACCACCCCTCAGGTCGCAGCCGGCCAGCCTCAGAGTTTTTGTTCAAAGACCTGCAGAATCGCCATGGCTTCAACTTTATCAACAACGCTGTCGATATCAATAATCATCTGTCACTGAAGTCTTTTCTGCCCATAAGCGTTATTGATCTTGATAAATCTGGTTATGATCTGTGTATGCGCATCGGTTTCGATGATGAATCATATCAGTTTAACCGTGAGGGGCATGAACTTTCACTCAAAAAACTTCTGGTAATAGCCCGGCAGGGTGGTGATGGCAAAGCTTTTGGCAGCCCGGTTAAGGATTCTCAGGCTACAAAGGTTTTTTCCGAAACAAAAAACCTGGCATTTTTCGTCTACACATCGAGTAACATCACCGATGGTGACGAGCTTCACGGTCTTCTGAATCAGATGGCCAAATTTCTTCAAACTGAAACTGAGGCTTCAGATATAGCCAGTGTTGTTGTCGATGCCTGCCCCTGAGGCCAGCCCTCATAAATACCCCGGGAGGAACTATGAAAAAATTGTTACTGCTTTTCTGTGTTGCGATGATGCTCATGACAGGCTGTCTCGGCAAGTCTATCGAGGACAAACTCGCCAAAGATCTAAAATCGAAAGACGCAGCAGTGCGCCTTAAGGCTGCCCGTGAGCTTGGTGATGTCGCAACTGCCGAGGCCGTGAGAATTTTGTTATTGAACAAAGAAGATTCTGATTTCAGAGTCAAAGAGGAAATTAAGAAATCGCTCGCCAAGATCGACAAACGAACGTTCTTGAACTGAGCAGACCTGGCGCGACTGCTAACCGTGCCTGATGGTGAACAGCGACCCGGGTTTCTGTGGCAGGGTTTCCCGCAAAACCTCTTCGACCTCATCGACCCTCGAAAAGAACGGCCCCTTCTGCATGTCTGCCTTGAACTGCTGAATCATCTGACTGTCACCCTCGGCCTCGGTTTCAACCGAACCGTCAGGGTTGTTGCGAACCCAGCCTCCAACCCCAAGACTCTGCGCCTGTTTGTCGACATAACGCCTGAAGCCGACTCCTTGAACCCGACCGCGAATGACGAGCCTGACCCTGAGAAAATTCTGGTTTGCCATTGTCTCAGGGGCGGTTCATGGCAAGCGAGGCCAGTTCAAAAAACTTGCCAATTTCGGGCTGATAAAGAAACAACACCAGATCGCGGCGGCCATTTCTTGTGTGAATCAGGCGCATGAGGCTGAAGGTGTCAGTTTTATAACGTTTGTTGCCGGCTATCTGCAGGGCTTTTTGTTCAAGACTGCTTACAAGCTGTGCATCAATCTGGCCTTTGATCATGGCCACAAAACGCCGCAGATTGTTTTTTTCGGTTTCCATGACCATTACCGAGTCTGAGAACCGCTGAAACTTGTCGAGCAGCTCTATGTCAGTGTCTTCGATAAAGTGTGGCCTTTTATCGATCGCGATCTGATAATGTATGGAAATAATGAAAGTCAGGTGGTTGCTGGCAGCGATTTCTCGCAGCTGGCGCATCTTTTGTCTGAAATCATTGCCAAAATCGCTTTCGCAGACCGAATCAACAATTACCAGTTTGTCACCATCACCAGGGATCATTGCAGCCAGTTGCTGCATTTCGAGAGGGTCAAAGCCATCACGGCCGGCTTCGATTCCAGAAAAATAGAAACCGGAGGTTATCTCTGACTGCAGTTTTTCAAGGGCGGCTGTGCAGTTGTTACGCGCTGTTTCACCAATGGCACCGGTGAGAGGCAGATGCCCCAATACTTCACTCAGGTTTAAGCCAGAGTTTGAAGTGGTGGCCCTGATCATGAACTCGCGCAGACTGTGTTCGTAAGAAATATACAGCACCGGCATTTTCTTCTCACTCAAAAGAGCCTGTTGTAATAACAATGCTGATTTTCCCGACTCCCTCGGGCCGGCAACAATATGTACACCATTCTTCAGCCAGCCGCCCCCAAGGGTCTTGTCGAGACCTGAAGAAAATGAACCACAGACAGATGGCAGGTTCTTAAAAAAAGCCTGTCCTTCTTCGAATTTGCTTTTAAGAGGCTGAAACCCGCCGGCATCTGGCATTACGCTGCTGCAGTGCGTTTGTGCAGACACGCCGGCGGCACCCGGCTTCGGCATAGCTGCCATCTGCGCGATTCTGGCCTTTAAACCCTCAATTGCCGGCATCTCCGCCTGAATAAATTTAACCCAGGTAAAGGTTTCCTGAAGGCATTCCTGCAGGGTGCGCTTTTTACCACAGAAGTCAGAAAAGGCAGCGATACCGTAGGCAAAATGTGAAGCTCCAACACCGACTCTTGGCCGGTGCAGGGTGGGGTGAGTGCTGCCCGGTAACAGTATCTGGGCATCATGGTTACAGGTGTTCAGCAGAATTGTTTTGACCTCGTGCTTGGCTGGCCTGTTTCCAGAGGCTTTTATGCCGGCGATAAAGCAGAGAAGCCGGTAATATTGTTCTGCCAGGTCGTGTTCGCCTTCACAGCCAATAGCTCCGCCATGAACTTCCACACTAATTTCTTCGGGGGTAGCGTAGATAGACATGGTTTCCTGAGAAAAACCCATCTTTTTCAGAGCTTCGATGCAGCGCACCGAGTCGTCATAAACCTGCTGAAACCCAAAAACCTCTGTGGCAGGCTTAAAAACATTGCCGTTGATGTGAATCACAGTGTCTGGAGAATTGAGAAGCGTGACAAGATGACTACCAACCGGGAGTTGAGGCAACTTGCGGCCCGCAGCTTCAACCTGAATGTCAAGACCATTGTAATCGCAGCCTTCAAGAAGAAGATCGCGGGCCCTTCTAATGGCGAAAACCAACGTTAAAGGCCCATAATGATTTTTTGTGTCTTCGCCGGAAAAAAGGGCACTGCGAAAACACCCCTGGGGGTGGGCCTTGACTAATTCAGGAACTCTGGCTATGTCGCTTCGTGTTGTTCCGCCTTCAATCTCTGCGTGAAAGAGCGTGACAAACTTTTGCATGCTTTTCTCCGGGATACTTATGGTTTTGAGCCTGTTTCAATACCAATGGCCAGGCTGAGTCGTCTGAAAAATTCAGGGAAAGAACTGATTCCAAAAAAAAGATCGGCATTCTGACCCTGCGCAAGAATCGTGTGTCCGGCACAACTGCCTTCTTTCTGCGAACTACTGAAGGAAATTGTGAATCTTCTGTTGACCGCTTCTTCGATCAGGTGCCGAGCCTTATCATGATTGCCTTGATTAAAGGCTTCAACTATCTCATTTACCGCAAAACTGAATTCAGAGCCAAGGCCTTTTAATTCTGCTGCGATATTTGTTTCCTTAAGAGTCAGTTTTCCGAAGAGGGTTGGAAGTTCTTTAAGGGTTTTGACAAATTCGGCAGCCGAAAACTGCTCACCGGCCTGCCATTGCCCGTTTTCTGGTTCATCGAGAACAATCAGCAGCGTGTCTTTTCTGCTCGTGGTAAAAGTTTCCAGCTGGTTTAGCAGTGTTTCGCGCAGTTTCATGCTCTCGAGCATTCTGGTGAAATGGTTGTTGCTGCGATGTCTGCCCACAGCTGAAAGATTGATGATGGCACAAAAACCATCAGGTGCCAGAGCAGCCCTGCTGATCATTGCCGAAACGATCTCGGCAAAGCCGGGCCTGGCAGTTTCAGCAAGATTCAGGCATGCGATTAACTTCTGGCTGTTGCCGGCAAAAAGTTTTTCGAGACCCCTCAGATCAGTTGCTGTTTCAGGTTCTGAGGCTGAATCTCCGGTTAAAATAGCCCGTCCAGCTGCATCAGCATTGTCTGATAAGCTTATTGCCATTGAAAAGGGCCCAATGTCTGCCTGTTCGGGTGAATCTTTGCCTGTCACGAGCCCTGGCAGAGCAAAATTATGGTCGCTGGCAAGTATAAGGCGCTTGCCAAATTGACTGAGGGCAAGAATGATGTTGTTTTTTGCGCCCTTATGTCGATCAGCCCAGGCAGGGTAAATGAGCTGAAAGCCCTGCCAGCGGATTGCATCACGCCGGGTGCTGATATAGGCATCACGAAAAGCGGCAGAAGCACCAGTAAAACCCGAGGTGCAAAAAATGATCAGGTTTTTTGCGGGCGTGTCAACAACCAGGCCGCGTCGCCTGGCCATAGTCTCTATCGACAGGGGCTGGGCATTGACCGGGGTTATCAGTTCACTACTATCAGGCTTAACAGCCGTGGGCGGCTGTGCTGAAGCACTCAGACTATACAGAACAGTCAATAACAAAATTATGGTCGATAATCTCCTGCTCATTCTGTTGCTAATTATGTTTCTCATGATCAGGCCCTCCGTTTTTCAGTTATCATCTTAGACCATAATTATCCTCTGAGGCAAGCCCACAAAATGCCTCGCCGTAAAATGCTGAAAAGTTTGTTGCGGTATGCTAGAATGTGGTCAACAAATAACGAGGGGTAAACAAATGTTAAGAAAAGGCGTTTTCGTTGTTCTTGCTGTAATCTGCATGATTGCCGTGTCTTCTGGCATAGCTTTTGCAGACTCAGCCCTTGAATTGAGCTCTTCATTCTCTTTAGAAGGCGCGCTGCAACCAACAGACTGGCGACTTAAGCTCGAATTCAGCCTGCCGGTTTCGTCTGTTGAATTGTCAAAAAGATTGAAATGCCGTTTTAACAAGGGAAACCTTAATTACAGAATATTTAATGTCCTTGAACACGGCGAAAAAGACCACGACAAACCCCTGCCGTCAGAACGTAAGGTGTTTATCGTCGGCCCCGAAAAGCTGTCTCAGGCAACCGGTACTCTTGAAATAACCATTGGAAAAGGCCTTCAGGCTGCTGATAAATCGGCCAGCCTGGCTGCAGATTCAATTCTCAGCGTCAAAACTCAAAACGCCATTTCGATGACCGGCAGCGAAGCCTATTTTGATAGTATTTCCGACAAAGGCATTTTGATCGATCTGACCCACAACGTTAGAGATTATCGCCTCAAAAAGCATGTCCGGATTTTTCCCTCCATCGGTTATTTTACTGTTGACCGTCAGTATTACAGTAATCGAAATGCTTACAAAGTCAGTGGCAAATTTGTTACCGGGCGAAAATATGAAATTCGAATCGCTGGAGGCGAGGTTGAAGGCGAGTCACAACTGCTTAATAACGGCCGCGCCGAATTTGTCTGCAAGGGTCCTGAACCTCAGATATCGTTCACCGCAGATCGCTCGGTTCTCGAACTGCGCAGCCTGCAGATGGTGCCCCTGAGTTTTACCAGCATCGGTAATTTCAGGGCTCAGCTGATGAGAGTGCCCGCCTTTTTCGGTGCCGCTCTTGATTCATTGACTGCATTTCCAGAAGCAGAAGAAAAACGCCCCGTTGATTCGAGTGCCATGCGCATCGATGCTTCCATCGACCGCGAAATCAAAAAGCGTGCTGCCGAAATCGACAACATGATGGTTAAGTTCGTGCAGCAACATGAAGCACTTAAACAGGTGGCTGCAGACGCACAATATGGCGATCTCAAGAACTTTCTCGAACCGGCCTTTTCTTCTGACAGCCAGGCATTTATGGGTTCAGACGACCCTGATCGTGAATTCTTCTTCTCATTGCCCCTTGACTACCGCCCCGAACCCGAAAAAGGCGGTTCTGTGGTCGTAAAAGTGAGCGAAACTGAATCGGCAGATGGCCAGAGCGCGGCTCGCCTCTTTCAGATAACCGATTATTCGCTGACCTATAAATTCAGTGCCCGCGAACTGCTTCTCTGGTTGACCTCACTCGAGACTGGCCGACCCGTTGCAGATGTGCCGGTAATGCTGCTCACCGGTGACGGCCGATCATACTTCCCGGGGCGCACCTCGCACGAGGGTTTGCTTAAGATCGATGAAAAGCTTGAATATCCATGGCTGATGCTCAAAAATAACACCCCTGAAAAGGGCATGGCCGGCTTGAAGATTTCCGATCTTGTCATTGCCGCCGTCGCCGGAACAACTGACAGCTGCTTTATCAAACTCAACAGCAATCGCTTCTATTCGTCAGCAGTACAGCAGGCTGCACCAGATCAGCTTCTCAACCTTTCCAAACGCGGGCATGTTTTTACTGAACGCGGGGTTTATCGGCCCGGCGAAAAGGTGTTCTGGAAAGCCACAATTCGTGACTTCGTCGATAAGAGCATTGTTTCTCCTGAAGGGCTCAGTGTCGAGGTCTCAATCACGAATCCGCGCGGCGATCTCTCTGCATATGAGACCCTTGAGCTCAACGAATTCGGAACCTGCTCAGGCACATTCGAAGTTAAGACTCATATGCCGCTCGGGCAGTATAATATTCGCATCGTTCCCGCTGATGATGAAAAGGTCGATGGAAAGACCGTTAAACGCGACCCACGCTGGAATTTTCTCATGAATCGCCCGGAAAAGGCTCCTGAAACAAACAATAACAGCAGCTCATCTGAAAGCGACGAATCAACAAAGCCTCTGCTTGCCGGCACCGGTTTTCAGGTGCAGGAATTCGAGCCTCCCCGCCATTTTGTCGAACTCGCTATGACCACCGAGAAGCGCAAAATAAGGCAGATCGTCGGCAAAGATATCGACCAGCTGTTTTTGAACTGCCGGGTGGGCAGCAGCTATTATACCGGTGGCCCTTTGCGCCATTCAAAAGTGCAATGGACAGCCTACCTCACTGAACGCAATGCTGAAGTCAGCAAATATCCACTGTTTCATTTTGGCAACAGCGACGGGCAGAGAGAACTGATCGAATCAGGCAACTCTGTGCTGTCTAAAGATGGCGAACTTGTCGTTTCGCTGCCTGTTTCTCAGGCAGTTATGAGCGGTCTCAACAGCATCGAAATCTCGGCTACTGTTCTTGATATCGATGGTCGCCCCGCAACCCTTGTTAAGAGCTTCTCTCCTGACCCGACTTTCAGGGTGGGCATCATGAAACTGCCCTCTGGCCTTACCTCTGGCCAGGAAATACCCCTGCAGGTCATTGTTCTGGATAAAAATTCCAACAAGATTACTCAGGGTGAAGTTCAGCTCGAAATAATGCGCAAACGTTATATTTACACCCAGAAGCGCGATGCTTCCGGAGCAATCTTTTATCACTGGTCTAGTGGCTGGGTGCGCAATCACGTCGCCCGCCAGATTATAGCCGATGGGGCAGCGACCTTTGAACTGATTCTTCCTGACGGTGGCGATTATATGTTGCGGGCCTCCTGCCGCAACGGTAACGAAGAATCGCTGGCAGCAATGACTTTCGAAGTCGGTTATTCGTATGATTCTTACGAAGACTATAACAATCGCAGCCGCACCCGCAGCGAAAACGAAGTCATTCTCATGCCAGATCGCAGCGTTGCCGCGGTCAACGACAAGATTAGAATCAGATATTCTCTGCCACGGCCCTGCGAATATGCTTTGATGACCATGGAATGCGATGACATTCTCAGTGCCCGGGTCGTTAAGCTCGACAAGGCGCAGGGTGAGTTTGTTGAAACCATGACCGAAGCCTGTCGCCCGAATGTGTTTATTGGTTTGCTCGCCCCCGCGACCCGAAGCGGCTTTCCTCTGTATGCGAGCCAGGTAGACTCTGAATACCCTCGTACTTACTTTGGTTTTACCTCTATCAAGGTTCAAAACAATGTTGAGGCGATAAATGTTGCCATAGCTCCCGAACTTCCTGGCGAGTTGAGCGCACTGCCAGGGGCGCAGCAAAAAATTGATTTTGTGGTTACCGATCGTAATAACCGCCCGGCAAACGCTGAGGTGGCAGTCTGTGTCGTCGACGAGGCAGTTCTGTCGCTGACCGGGTATTCTACCCCGGTTCTGAGCGCCCTTACTGATTTTTTGCTGCCTTTGTGTGTTTATACCGGCGATCTTCGCACATCTCTGATCAGCCAGGACCTGTTCAAGCTCATATCAACCAGAGCATTGACCGGTGGTGACCAGGGTGCCGGAACCATTGCTTCCGACCTCGATGCCCGCCGCGATTTCAGACCCGTAGCTTTCTGGCATCCTGCCATGATTCCTGATGCCAGTGGCAGATTCTCGATTGAATTTAAACTGCCCGACAGCATGACTTCATACCGCATATATGCCGTGGCTGCCGACAAAACTTCCGGGTTCGGCTCAAAAGATCGCCAGCTCAAGGTAAGCCGTGAATTTTACATTGAACCCGGTCTCCCATCGTTCCTGACTGCTGGTGACAAAGCTGTTTTTCCGGTCGCCATGCATAATAAGGGTAACAAAACCGGTACCGCTGAAGTTCGTCTCGCCGAAGCAAAGAATCTCACTGTGGCTATTCCGTCAGGTAATGTTGAATTGGCACCGTTCACCAATGGCAGAGTCAAGGTTAATCTCGACGCAGACAACGGTGCCGGTGAAGGCAGTATTCTGCTCGCAGGTCAATTCAGTGGCCTTAACGATGCAATCGAAAGAAAATTGCCGGTAAATACAGCTTCTACTCAGATCAACCGGCAAATCTCAGGCAGCTTTACCAAAGATCAACAACTCAAACCTGAGGTGCCGGCTTATGTTGCGGCGATGAGCCGCATGGAAACCGAAGGCGCTCTTCAGGCCCGTCTGAATCTTTCCTTGAGCCCATTTGCAAGACTTTCGCCTGCTCTCAAATACCTGATGCGTTATCCATACGGCTGTGTTGAGCAGACAAGTTCGGCGATCATTCCGCTCGCGGCAATGCGTGGCCTCATAAAAGACGGCAGATTGCCGGGATTTACCCTTCAGCAGGTAGACAATTTTCTCGAAAAGGGTTTCAGTAATCTGTTAAAAATGCAGACCGGCTCAGGTGGCTTCAGTTACTGGCCTTCTGAACGCCGTGAATCATGGTGGGGTACGCAGTATGCCATCCTGGCACTTACACTGGCTGACCGGGCTGGTTACCCAATTGACCGCCCGGCTCTCGACAGAGGGCTCGATTACCTTAACAGATGGCTTTTTTCGGCTAATAATACCGGAGCATACGAACGTGGCATCATGGCTCTCTCAGCAGTAAACCTGGCCATGAACAAGAAACTGAAGGCCGCTGATCTTGACATTATGAAGGGCAGATTCGCCAGAACCGAATCCGAAAGCAGCCCGCTTCTGCTCTGGGCCGAGGCTCTTGTCGGTGAAACTGCGATTGAAGAACTTGAAGGGCGGGCCGCTCAGCTCAAACCTTCCGATCGTTCGATCAGCCAGGGATGGTATTATTCATCTGCCCGCCAGGATGCATTTATTCTGCTCGCTCAGCTTGCGGTTAATTCAGACCGCAAGGTGCTCGACAATCTTGCCGGTCGTTTGCTGACAACCCTTTCGGAAAAAGGCTACTGGAGTTCTACAGCCGATACCGGCATTGCGCTGTTTGCACTTTCTGAATATTTCAGCAAAATGAATCCGGGTAACGAAAAAGAACTCGAAATCAGTCTTGCAACCTCTTCAGGCACCCGCCAGCTAAAACTCGACCGTTATGGTCAGGTAATCGACCTGGCCAGTGCTGAACTCATGAATTCGGAAGGTGTTAAACTGGTTTCGAGCGGTAATTCACTGGTTAATTACAGCCTGGAATACTCATACCCCGATCAACCTTCAAGAGTTGAAGCCGTAAACAACGGGTTCTCGGTCGAAAAAACTTTCGAAAACCTCAATGGCAAGAAAGAATTTCGCCTCGGCGACCTTGTTAAGGTTACCGTAACTTTTGAAGATGATATACGCAAAGACGGTCGCTGGGCTTATTTTAGTAATCTGGCTCTTGAAGACCCAATTCCAGCTGGTTTTACACCCGTTAACAGCTCCCTGAAAAACGACGCTTTGCCTTCAGATGCCAGCAGCGAAGATGAAGAATACTACTGTGACTACAGTGACGGTGCCTATACGTTCTATGCCAATCACCAGGAAATGAGAAAAGACAAACTTCTTGCCTTCAGAAATCATTTCTGGTCAGGCCGGTTCAAACTCGTTTATTACCTGAGGGCCATCTGTGAAGGAACCTTTAAAATGAAACCAACACAGATTTCACTGATGTATAACCCTGAAATTATTGGCATGAGCGTGCCAGCAATGGTTACCGTTCTGCCTGCCGAATAATCTGGTGACGATCAGATGAACTTATGCCGCCATGATCAGCTCAGCCTGATCATGGCGGCTGTTTATCTGCCGTATGCAGAACACCTGGTTCTATGTCATGTTGGAACTGCCTTTTTATGAAAATGAGACGAATAGCTGTATTTTTTGGAGTCGTGATGCTTGCGGCTGCATCAGCCTGGGCCTTGCGTGATTTTGCTCTGCCTTTTCTCTGCGAAGACCCTTTGCCGTTAATCGAAAAGCACTTTGCTGATGGTGGAGCTTACACCGACCGGCACGGGCGTATTCTTCGTGTTTTCCCGGCAACCAGCGGGGACTTTTCGGTTTATTCGCCTCTGGCGAGCCATTCAGCCGAGCTGGTAACGGCAATTTTGACAGCCGAAGACCGCAATTTTTTCAGGCACCCCGGCTTCGATACCCCGGCCATTTTGCGGGCGCTCTGGCAGAACCTGACGAGCAATAGAATTGTTTCGGGTGCTTCTACCATTTCGCAACAGTTGATAAGGGTTGTCAGGCCGAGACCCCGCAATCTTGCCACTAAAATTTCGGAACTTTTGCTGGCCTTGAGACTTGAAGGAACTCTGAGCAAAAATCAGATTCTCGAAAAATACCTCAACGCTGTTTCGATGTTTGGTAACGTGCGTGGCATCAATATGGCAGCCACTCTGCTTTTCGGAAAAACCGTAGAAATGCTAAATCTTGGCGAAAGCGCGACTCTGGCTGCAGCTGTTCAGGCTCCAGGCCGATTCAACCCCTTTAATGCTGAGGGTAACAAAAGACTTTTGCGCCGTCGCAACTGGGTTCTGAACGAGATGCTGCGTGCTGGAAAATGCTCGCTGCAGCAATATAAGAATGCCGTCAATGAGAACATTCCGACCTGGCAACGCCACAGACCGTTCAATGCCCCGCATTTCTGCGATCTTGCCGTGGCCATACACGGCGCACCGCACGGAACAATAAAGACAACCATCGATATGACTCTTCAGAACCTGCTGAGCTCGACACTGTCGTCGCACCTTCCCAGATTGCTGAAACGGGGAGCTCTGCAGGCAGGCGGTATGATCGTTGATTCACGCACTCTCGAAATTCTTGCAATGGCCGGATCAATGCAGTATGGGCCTCTGGCAGGTGGATTCAATAATGTTTGCGTGGCAAGAAGATCTGGCGGGTCTATATTGAAGCCATTTCTCTATGCGCTCGCCCTTGAAAAGGGCTATTCACCTTCGTTTGTAATTCCTGATACCATGCAGACGTTTAAAACCCCACAGGGCGAGTATCATCCATACAATGCTGACCGAAAATCATATGGCCCGGTTACCATAAGAACTGCGCTTGGAAACAGCCTCAACGTTTCAGCGGTAAAAATGCTGAATATGTTGGGCATCAGAGGTTTTTATCGTCTGCTGGTAGATCTTGAGCTGTTGCCTGATAGACCGGGAGCCGAAGATTTTTTCGGCCTCGGCCTGGCCATCGGCAACCCTGAAATTCGCATGCTAGATCTGGTAAAAGCCTATGCGGTTCTTGTTAATGGCGGCAGTTATAAGTCTCTTAAGTTTTTTGAAGCCCAGCAGCAGCGCAACAGCGACATAATTTCTGCCCAGACAGCCTATCAGGTTTTCGACATACTGGCTGACCCTTCGGCAAGGCTATTCACCTTTGGTAATCCGACTTTTTTTAAAACTCTAAGGCCCATAGCCATTAAAACAGGAACTAGTACTGAATACCGTGACTGCTGGCTGCTTGCTGTAAATTCAAGATTCGTAATCGCTCTCTGGGTCGGGAATTTTTCCGGGGCTCCTACCAGGTCGCTTAGTGGTTCTACTGCCTGCGGCCCGATTTATAAAAACCTTCTTGATTATCTCGAAGCAAATTATCAGATTGAAGCTCCGAAACAACCCGCAGGTTTGCGTCGCCTGGCGGTTTGCTCAATATCGGGGCAATTGCCCGGGAAATTTTGCCAACATGTCGGCTTCGATTATTTTGCCCCCGGCAGTTTTATACCCGAGATCTGCACCTTTCATAAATCGGCGGGTGATTCTCATGATCTGCCCGCTGATTATGCCAGCTGGCTGAGCCAGAGGCGCAAATATCTCAGTATTGACCCGTTCCGACTGGCAGATGCAGGCAAAGTGGCAGATCCCTGGGTTTTGCGGGGGCTTACGCCGGCAGAGCCCGTAATTGCAATTGCCAGTGGCCCGATGAGGGTCGAATCTTTTCAGCAGGCTGGCAGCCAGACAGGAATCAAAATTGTTTCTCCCCATGACGGCGATCGCTATGTCATGTCTTCAAGTCGTGAAAACTTTGCCCTGCTGCGCGCGATTCCATCGCAGCCGGTGCCAGAGGTCATCTGGTTGATCGATGGCTCGGAGTTTCTGCGCACACCTCCGCCTTATGAAGCTTATTGGCCGCTTTCACAAGGTACCCATCGCATAAGTGCCCTTACCGACAGTGATGTGGCCGCCGAAATCGAAATTCAGGTTGAATACTAGAAAGTTTGTTGTTGAGCTCGGCAAAAACTGCTAATGTATCAGTATCACGACTGAAAAAAGCCTGATAAAAATTGCTCTGGTATTATTGTGGCTGGTAATGCAGC
>JAQUZA010000307.1 GCA_028691595.1 Candidatus Rifleibacteriota bacterium | reverse complement strand
AAGGCAGATAAGACAGATCAGAACAGAAATATTTCATGAACCTCTCTTTCTCATGAACTTTCATGTTTCCCCAGCTATAATATTCCCTTCCGGCAAAAACGTCCACACACAGGCAATTATTTCTCATTGTTCGCAGCAACGAAAACTAGCAAATAGTTATTTTATAAAAGAACTATTTGTGAAATTACTAATTTAATTCTTTTATAATCTGATTAAATAAGGTGCCGGGGAATGCTCAAAAATAGAACGGCCTTCGCACAGCATTTGGCCAAACCGATCGACACGCCGTCGATTAAGATTATAACCGGCATCAGAAGATGCGGAAAATCTTATTAGCTCAGGCTATTGGAAGAGCACCTGCTGCAGCAGGGCATCGACCGCGAGAGAATCATCAAAATTTTGTGTGCAGAGAGGATGAATTTGAAGTTGACTTCGTTGCCTGCCGCGGTAATCAGAAGCATTACTATCAGGTCGCCTACATGATTGAATCAGAAACAACCCGCGAGCGCGAATTCAGGCCACTGCGACTTATCCGCGACAGCTTCAGAAAAACCGTCATCACCCTCGACAAATTCCAGTTTGATGACAGCGATGGCATCGAACACGTTAATCTGATCGATTTTCTTCTTTCAGAATGAACCGCCGGTCTAGACAGGTACAGGCAGGCAGTAGCATTTTCGCTGGCGATCAGGCGTTTTTCGATATTGACGATGCGGCGCTGGCGCAGAAATCTATTGATTTCGTCGCAGACCAAAGGTTCATCGAACGGGCTGAAAAACGCTGCGAATTGTGTCAGAAACGCCATAAATCAACTTTTACACCACTGTCTTTTTTTGCGTATCAAGGCTTCGTGCTCGGCGGCAGTCGTGCTGCGAAAAAAATATATTGAATAAAATTAAGGAATCAATCTATACTATTCCAAGAATAATTTCGCATATTCCTTTGAAAAAAAGGCACTATAAATCATGCAAAGTCTTGAAAGCAAGATAGTTTCAAGAATTTATGGACATGGCAGGGGTTGGGTGTTTTCAAAGACAGATTTCTCTGATCTTGGCGATCACTCAACCATAGACTGGTCATTGCACCGACTTGAAAAAAAGGGCACCATCTGCCGCGCTATACGAGGCATTTACTATTATCCACAAGAAAGTTCTTTGTTAAAAGAGACGTTGCCGGTAAATATTCAGCAGGTTGCCAGTGCCATTGCCCGAAAATTTAACTGGCAGATAGAGCCTTCAGGTGAAACCGCACTGCACATTCTTGGGGTCTCAACACAGGTTCCTTCACGTTATGTGTATATAACTAATGGGAGAAGCAAGATTTACGAGATTCAAAAGAGAGAATTGCAGTTCAAAAAAGGCATGATGAGAGAAACCGGTTTTAAACACCTGGAAAGCACACTTCTTGTGCAGGGATTGCGGGCATTGGGCAAAGAAAATCCCGGTAATGACAATCTGCAGATAATAAGAAACGCCATTAATCCCTCAAAATATGCTGCAATTCTAAAGGAAACCCGTGGCGTAACTTCCTGGATTTATAAACTGATACAGGAAATCTGCCGGTGAAATTTTTATGAAAACTGTTGCAAGATTGTCTGAAAAGCACCGAAGGGAGCTGTTTGCCGCTACAGCCGGCAAAATGCGAGTTGTCGATGCGGTTATTGAAAAAGACTTCTGGGCATGCTTTGTTTTGAAAGAAATTTTTGCTGACCAAGCAATGCGCGACACCTTTCTTTTCAAAGGGGGAACAAGTCTTTCCAAATGCTACAGCCTCATAAAAAGATTTTCTGAAGACATCGACTTGATTCTCGACTGGAGACAGCTTGGCATCACCGATGAGCTTGCATGGCAAGACCGCAGTGCAACGCAGCAGGATAAGTTTAATCAACAGATCGATGAGTTATCCAGAGGTTTCATTCAGGCCAGTATTTTACCGCCATTAAAAAACCTTCTTCCGGATCTTGAGCTAAAAATTGATCCGCGCGATGGGAATGTGATACTTGTCCGGTATCCGGCATTGTTTGTTCATGACTATTTTCTTGACTATATAAAACTGGAAATAGGTCCGAGGGCGTCACGAATCCCCAAAAATGAAGTAAGTATTTCATCTTACGCAGGGGAGCAATATCCTGATATCTTTGAACAGCCATGGTTTAAAGTTATGGCGATTACCGCCGAACGAACTTTCTGGGAAAAAGCGACAATTCTTCATCAGGTTGCGTTCGCCGATGAAGCAAAATCGCTTTTGCCTCGCTATTCAAGGCATTTCTACGACCTCGGTCAGATGGCAAACTCCACAGTAAGAACCAGGGCCTTGAGCAATCTTGAATTACTGAGAGATGTTGCTGAATTTAAAAGCAAATTTTACCGAAGCCCGGCGGCCCGCTACGATCTGGCCAGGCCTGGCACACTGAAGATTCTTCCCTCGCCTGCCAAGCTTCAAGAGCTTAAGACTGATTATTTAAAAATGCAGGAAATGTTCTTTGTAACCCCGCCAGCTTTTGAGACACTTATAGCCGATCTTAAAAAGCTGGAGAACGAAATTAACTCTTTATCTGTCGAAGACGCAGATTTTCGCAGATAAAAAATTCCAGGGAATCGATTCTCGCGTTATTGCTGGTTCTTGCGATTTCAACTCGCCGCCAGACCGATAAATCACCGAACAGACTGATGAAAAGCGATGCGAATTGTGCCAGAAACGCCATAAAAAACCTTTACACTTCCGTCATTTTTTGCGTATCGAGGCTTTGTGCCCCCGGTTCGGCCAGAGGCCGAACCGGGAATGAATAGTTGAGATGCAGGAACTCAGGGCCGAACCACGCGAAATCCGTAACCCGCGTCCCGGTAATAAGGGCCTGGGCTGTAACAGTACACGGCAAGCCCTAAGTCAGAATTCCAGTCGCCGCCCTTTAAATATACGGCACTGCCAGTATCCGGACCACGATAGTCAGAAACGTCAAACGCTGGCGAAGAATCATACCTGTCCCAGCACCATTCATAGACATTGCCGCTCATGTCGTATAGACCAAGCTCATTCGCCAGTTTACTGCCGGCCGGGTGCGTCTTCTGGTCTGAATTTTCAGAATACCAGGCGTAAGCATCGAGCGAATTGCTGCCGTTGCTGCCTGCAAATTCCTTTTCATAACCTGTAACATTAACACCAGCGCTCATGGCACCTGGCTGGCTGTCCTGATCGGCACCCATCGCCGCCCACATCCATTCCATCATTGTTGGTAGACGGTAACCGTTTGCCGACCAGTCACATGCCGCTGCATCCCAGGTAGTGTTTTTGCTGGTCGGCACATCAGCAAAGGACAAGGTAGCAAAGTTAACTCCGCTGACGCTATAAACCGGCTCGAGATCTTCTGAAATGCTCAGTTTGTTACAAAAGGCCAGTGCGTGATACCAGTTTACCATCTGAACCGGATCTGTAATCCCACTGGAGCGTTCTGTATTGCTTGGGTCAGTGCCCATGATCGAGAGAAACTGCTCGCGGGTAATCTCGTATTTGCTTATTCTGAAAGCCGAAATGGTTCTGAGATACCCTGGGTTTGAAAATTGCTGCTATTTACCCGCCGGTACATTCGCCATTGCAACAGGTGTCATCGGCGCGGAAACTGTAACCACGCATTCGGCAGTGCAATGACCGTCCTCTGTCTTTACAACAATGATTGCTTTTCCGTCTTTTATGCCAGTAACTTTGCCAGAGGAATCGACATTTGCAATTGATGAGTCAGTTGAATACCAGGTTAGATTTTGATTGGTTGCATTTGCTGGGGTAATTGTCGGTAACAGGATTTCTGAATCATTGATCAACATTATTGTCGAGGTTTTGTTCAAATTAACCCAGGTAACCGACACAGATTTAGTGGAACGAACCCCTACAGCTACGTAACCAACATTGTCATAAGCCGTTTCTCTATAACCGGATATGGTATTGTTATTAATCAAATCGAAACCCCAAGCCATGGATCCGTAGGATTCGTCATTATTGGAAGGGCTACCGTAATCTAACACATCATTTGACCATGAAATCTGTCCAGGAATATAATATTTGCCTTCCGGATATAAACTTTTAAGCTCTTGAATAGTCGGTAACCGCCACCCTCCCCCGGCTACAGTCCAGCCCCTTACAAGATCACGTATTTGATACCAGTTTTTTATTGCCCCACTTTGTGTGTACCATTGCAAGTCAGTCTGATTATCAGTTACAACACCGTCCTCACCTAAAATAAACCTAGGGGCAGATTCGGTTACTGATAAGACTATTTCAGAAGCAACTGTAACACCGTTTTCGGTGAAACTGCAGGTCAAAACTGCGGTGCCAACAGTGATGGGTGGGGCGTAGGTCGAGTCGCTGATGCTGCCGCCGCCGGATTTTACTGACCAGGTGTGGTCGGTGACCGTCTTTGTCGAGGAATCAGAATAGGTTGCCGTCACTACGATGGCGGCCAGGTCAAATGTGCCGTTGGTAGCCACCGAACCGGTATTCGGATCGATGCTTATCGAAGTCAAGGTTGGGGCTACGGCAGTAATTGTTACTGTCAGGTCAGCGGTCTTCGTGACACCGTTCTCGGTGAAGGTGCAGGTTAGAACGGCAGTGTCGGCGGTGGTTGGCGGGGTGTAGGTCGAACCGCTGAGGCTGCCACTTCCTGATTTTACT
>JAQUZA010000306.1 GCA_028691595.1 Candidatus Rifleibacteriota bacterium | reverse complement strand
CAAGATGCCTGACACCATTGTCTGAGGAAACCTGATGAGCCGGTCGCCCTACGAACTGATTAAAAGCACTGATGATGCTCTCTGGCGTGAAGGTCTTAATGCACTTCTCATCGATCACAGCCCCGATGCCGCCAGAGCTGTTATAGAACTGCTGTCTGACAAAGCCTGGCATAAACGTGAAGCCGCTGCTAAAACCCTCCTCGACTGGGGCGCGAATATCAGCACTTTGCTGGGGCAATGCCTGAATGAAACCAACCCCGACCAGTTCTACTGGATTCTCTACGTTCTCGGGCACCTTGGCGATGAGCAGTCGGTCGCAACCATCAGGCACGTTCTTGCCCATCGCGATTCAGAATTGCGCGGCTATGCGGTTCGGGCTCTGGCAACTCATAAGAGTATCGAGCACGCGAGATTTCTTTTTCCGATGCTCAATGACTCTAACTGGGCAGTGCGCAAACTCTGCTTTGAGCAGCTTCTGAGCTTCGGCAACCTCATTCTTGACGACCTGCGAAAAATTATCGTTACCCCGGCCAGAGTTCCAAACCATAGCGTTATCGCCCTGTTCGTAAAAATAGGCCAGGACAGTGTCATTGGTGAATTACAGAAGTTTTTTGCCGAAGGCAGTTTCGCTTTGAGGTTCGCCATCATTTCTGCCCTTGGCGAGCTTGGCACCCCCGCAGCAATCGACTTTCTCATTACCGGTCTTGCAGATCAGTCATGGGCCATCCGTCGGCTTGCGGCAGAACAGCTGCAAAAGCTCGGGCCCAAAGTGTTTGACCGGCTGACGGGCACCTTCAGCAAAGCTGATTCAATGATTCGCTATGAGATTGTACGCATTCTGGTCAATCTGCTGGGCGAAAAAGCCATGCCTCTTATTCAGCGACTTTTATCGGCCTCAGACCAGGAACACCGGATGCTTGCCATCGAGAACCTTGCCAGACTCAAAAGCGATGATGCCACCATGACTCTTATCGGCTGCCTCTCTGACCATGACCGCATTGTGGCCGATTATGCTTCAGACTGCCTGGCTGTCAAACCGAATCTCAATCTTGAGCTTCTATTGCGCAACCTCGGTACCGACGATGAAAATCTGAGATTTCAGATCATCAAGATCATCGGTTCAATTGGTGGCATGGCTCTCAACCCGATCATCAAAATTCTTGAATCGGGCAACAAACAGGAAAGACTCTTTCTGCTGGGAGTTCTTCAGAAGATAACCCCGGATCAGAATCTGATCGATGTTCTGATCAAACTCCTTGGCGATACCAACTGGCCGGTGCGCAATGGTGCCGCCAACTGTCTGGTCAATTACGGTGAAGCTTCGGTATCGGCAATCGTGAGAGCCCTTAACGACCCATCAGATGATGTTCAATTCTGGTCACGCAAAGCTCTACTTATGATTGGCCCAAGAGCGGTCGTTATTCTCAAAAACATTCTCGACGAAGGCACAGAACCATCTCTGATGCCGCACATCGTTGCCGCTCTGCTGTCGATGAACCATCCTGATGCGGTACCTGCCGTCACCAAATTTCTCGAAAACAGCGATGAATACAGAATTCAATCGGTATTCGCCTCTGTCCCCGACATAACCTCGAAAGACGTTGTCAATACCGTTCTCAACCTGCTAACCCACCCCGAAGAAAAAGTGGCACGCTGGTTGTCTCAGTTACTCAGAAAATCAGAAAACCCTGCCTTGCGGCGCACGGTTTTTCTCGGGTTCAGCCACTCGAACGAAATGGTCAGATACTATGTTTCAGAAGCAGTCTCATCCTGGAAAACCCTTTCTGAGGCTGACACCAAAGTAATTTCCCGCCAGCTGCAGGTCGAAAAATCAATGCGTAACCTGCGCTCTATTATTGCCTGCCTGGCTAAAAATCCCTTTCCACCGGCAGTCAAAGCTGTTGAAGAATTTCTGCAAACCTGTCAGCCGGGCATGATGCTTGACTTGATGCTTGAAACCGCTTCCCATAACCGGCCTGAGTTTTTGCATATGCTTGACCAGCTTTTGAACAAGCGCTCTGAAGTAATCACTCTCAGTGATGTCGACCGGGTCGGCAAAATTCTCGGGCATGTCTATCACAACAACCCCGATGGCCTGGTTCAGGGGCTTACTTCCCCAAGCAAAGCTTACCGCTTCTGCTGCATCATAGCCCTCGATTCGATAGAAGATCGTCGCATTGCCTTCTCGATCATGGAAACCCTCCTGCCAGATGAAGAAACCGATGTTATGCAGAGAGCTGTTAAAACCCTGGCCAGATATTTCTTTCACGATGACTTCAGGCTCAAGGGCGCAATTACAGACTTTTTTCTCAGTCTCGGCACGCTGATCACCGCCCCGCTCAGCGAGCACATCGAAACTCTCGAGAATGAAATCGACCGCAAAGCTCTCGTCGACATGATTGAGAGTGTCGGCGGCACCGTTAACCCCGAACTTTTACGCCGCAAGGGCGAAACAAAAGTTGTTCTCTCAGACAATCACCTCGATGAAGTGCTCGAAAAAAGGCGCGCAGCACTTGAGGAGCTCGAAAAATATGACCAGCTCATCAAAGTCAGCCACACACTCGATCTATCGATCATGTTCACCGATGTTAAGGGCTATACCGCCTTCAGCTCAAAAGCCTCACTTTCTGAAGTCATGTCTATGCTCAAGCAGCATGACGAAATTCTTAAACCCGTTTTCGAAAAATTCGGCGGCGATGCCCTCAAAAAAATTGGCGATGCCTTTCTGGTTGTCTTTGAAAATCATAACAACTCAATTCTAGCCGCCATCGAGATTCAGCGCAAACTACGCGAATTCAATCTGACTGTGCCGGAAGAACGCCAGCTTGCCATACGCATTGCCATAAACAGCGGCTCGGTCATCAGAACTGAGAATGACGTTCTCGGTGATTCAGTCAACCTGGCCTCGCGCCTTGAAGGGGTTGCCGATGCCTTTGAAATCGTCATCTCAGAAAACACCCTGCAACGCATTAATCGCCAGATTTTCGAGATCGAACCCTACGGAACCCACCAGCTCAAAGGCATCGAAAAACCGGTTAAATCATTCAAGGTTAAATGGTAAGGTAACCAAAGCTCATTTAAGCGAAAGCCCTTCTGATAATGGCGATCTGCCGTTAACAGAAGGGCTGCTGATTTTTAAACAGACTTTTTCAGGCTGCGGGCGGGTTGACCAGAGTTCCCATAAACAAAATACAGCCGGTCTGGCGTTCACGAATGATAAAGACAAAAGGGCGATCGGCAATGAATTCATCAGGCTCAGAGTAAGATTCGGGTTGCACCTCGAGCATGGTAATGGCGGCTGCCTCAGTACCCTCCTCGTTAACCTCAACAAAAGCCTTATGAATGGCAGAAGAAATAAACAGCCCTGACTTGTCGGTAATGCGCTTAAATTCGGCCTTTGAGTCAAATGCCTTCGCCAGGCCAAGAGCCTGTATTGCATTGTTAAGACCGAATTCAGTTTCGAGCTTGAACGATGGAACCCCGACTATCACCTCTGTTTTGTGCATTGAATTTGCGACACGGGTCAGAAATTCGGGGCTCAATTTTTCGCTGAGGTTGGCAATATTGAGGCCTTCAGCCGGCAGAAGCACCATCATTGAAAGATCATCGCCGGCATAAAGCATTTCAAGTGCTTTAAATTCGCTGCATGAATAGAACCTGAAGTCACCGCTCTGCCTCATCATGTTGACCTTAACGGTCTTTGCGGGGCTGATATGAAAATCAGCCGGTCTGGTTGCTGATTTCTCAAATTTTTCTGCCCAATTGCCCTTGAAATAGATGGCGTTTATCAGAATCATGCCGGTTTTTTCATCTACCATGCCTTCAGTCATCGGGCCTTCAATTTTTCCGGCAGTTTTTTCTTTAACCCAGCTGTTGATAGTCTGCACCACTTCACTCTTATTGCCGGCAAAATCGAGTGACTGCATGTCAACCTGATAAACATTTTTGAGGGTTTCGACAAACAAAGGCAGCAAAGAAAATTTGATATCCGGCCATATAGCATTGGCTGCTGCAAGAGTTATGTCGCCCTTTGCCTGAATGCTGTTGATAAACCCTAATAATTCACCAGTATTTTTTTGCGCAGTTTCTTCACCATCTGCATGACCAAGAACGCTGAGAAATTCATCAAGAGTAGCATCAGACGCACCGGCCATGGCCATGTTAAAAGCAACATCAATGCTGTATGGCGATAAAAAAACATTATCACCACCAGCAGCTACTTCTTTAAAAATTCTCAGAGCAAATCCGTTGGCAGATTTTACCGCTGCCAGTGCCCCCTCTGACGGCGAGCTTTTTCGCGAATCATTACTGATATCTGGCAATCTTCTGGCTATGGGTGCCGGGCGTGAATCAGTAATGCCAAGGTCAAAGTCATCCTGGGCAGAGGCACCCACCCCGAAAAAAAGCGCCACAACAAGCGCCAAAGCTGAAATTTTTCTCATAATTTCCTCCTGGTTCAACGATCAATATGAAAGTATTCTACAGCAGAAGTCACGAAATGAGTAACATTTCGTGACTTCAAAAGATTATGCCAGACCTGTGTGAAACCGGCAGAGTTAGTTTATGTCAGCTTTTGGCAGGAGGTTGGCCGGCCGGAGCTTTCTGGGATGCGAGAGTTGGTTTTTCGCCACGATTGCCTTCGCCTATTGGAATACCATAGGCCTTGGCACTGCCCTTA
>JAQUZA010000305.1 GCA_028691595.1 Candidatus Rifleibacteriota bacterium | reverse complement strand
ATTGAGCCTGCTCGGTTACTGCCGGCTGTTTGGGCAGGTAAATCCGGAAGGTTGTCCCATGTCCAGGTGTGCTTGAAACCAAAATACAGCCATTGTTCTGTTTGACGATGCCATAAATGGTGGCCAGGCCAAGGCCAGTACCTTTTCCCTTTTCTTTTGTGGTAAAAAATGGCTCAAACAGGTGCGAAATGGCTTCCTGACTCATGCCGCAGCCGCTGTCGTGTACTGCAAGAACTACATATTGGCCAGGTGAGGCCCCCGGGTTTGCGAGACAAAAGCGTTCGTCAAGCGTTGCTTCTGAGGTTTCAATCGTTACCTTGCCCGTGGCGGCTATGGCATCACGGGCGTTGACACATAGGTTTGCAAGAATCTGGTCAAGCTGTGACGGGTCAATTTTTACCAACCCCAGGTTGGCGGCGGGCAGCCACGCAAGGCTGATATCTTCACCTATAAGTCGTCGCAGCATTTTAAGCATGCCTTCGACTGTCTCGTTTAAATCGAGCACTCTTGGAGCTACGGTTTGCTTGCGGGCGAATGCCAGCAGTTGTCTGGTGAGCTCAACTGAACGCTGCGCTGCTTTGCGTATTTCCTGGAGGTGCGAAAAAAGCTTTTCTGAAGGGGTCAGTTCTTCTAGTGATAACTCGGTATATCCGAGAATTGCCCCGAGCATATTGTTGAAATCATGGGCGATACCACCTGCCAGTCGACCGATTGATTCCATTTTTTGCGACTGGTATAACTGGGCCTGAAGCTTTTCTTTTTCTTCTTCGGCTTTTTTGCTGCCAGAAATGTCGGCGTGGGTGCCAAACATCAGCAGGGGCTTGCCCTCGTTGTCGCGGGTCATCAGCTTTCCTCTGTCCATTACCCAGATCCAATGCCCGTCTTTATGTTGCATGCGGTATTCACATTCGTAGTATGGGGCATTATTGTTTACGCAGTCTGCTAGAACTTGTTTGACTCTTGCAAGATCTTCAGGGTGTACCATTCTTTCCCAGGTTTCAAAGCAGTGTGGCGGCAATTCTTCAAGTGTGTAGCCATTAATCTGAGCCCAGGTTTCATTGAAAACGGTCCTATTCGTCTGGATATTCCATTCCCAGGTGCCAAGGCGGGAACCGTCGATCAAAAACTGCAGGCGTTCTCTCTGACGCAAAAGGTTTTGGTTCGCCTGTTTTCGCTCAGAAATAAAGCGGGCTTTCTGAAGATTCTGGTAGGCAAGGGTTGAAAGTTGTTTGGCCAGAGTGAACAGCATCTGAGCGATGCGTTCAAACTGCTCAAGAGGCATGGAAGGAACTTCGAGGAAAGCTTCGATGAACAATTCTTCATCGACTCCAATTTTTCTGGCATAAGATCGCATTGATTCTTCTGATTGGGCTTCATTGCGAATTTGCCCAATCAGCCAGTTGGCGAGGTGTTTGCCACCTACGGTGATTCCGGCTCCTGCATCCCAGAGGCCGCCAATGGCACAGGTTTGAATGATTGGCCCGGTCAGGCAGATGCGCCCGATTGTTGCATCTGATTTATAACAGTTGGCACAACCTTCTGGCGTTTTTCTTATAATATCTCTGCAGAGGCGGGTAAAATTGATGGGGCGCGTGATTGGCGTGCCATCTGGCCTGGTGATTATTGTGGCAACACCGGTGGCTCTGGCAAAATCATCCTGAAGTTTTTGAATATCATCAATATTAAAAAGGTCTTCGAAAGAAATTTCGTCGTTAACACTCATGAGAAGACTGGACAAGGCCGGTTTTTCGTCCATGGCGACAGTTTTCCTTCATAAGATAAGCTGATAAGTTTGACAAAGCACTGGATTCGAGCAGGCGGTTTGCCAGAAGGTGATGATCTGGCAAACCGCTTGTGCGTCATCGATGCAGGATACTTACATCATTTTACCGGGGCGAATCTTGAGGTGAAATGGCGCAGAAAGGGTGGTTCCCAGACGATGCGCAGACCTTTTGCCTTTTTGCGCTCTGAGAAGGTTTCGATAATGACTTCAACGGCGTAATCAAAGTGACTTTGAGTGTACACCCTTCGGGGAAAGGCGAGACGAACAAGTTCCATGGCTGCGGGTATTTCTTTGCCCGTCTTTTTATCTTTTTTGCCAAACATCACCGAGCCAATTTCTACGCCACGAATACCGCCCTTGCGGTAAAGTTCGCAAACCAGAACCTGGCCCGGATACTGATCGGCGGGAATGTGCGGATAAACCGATTTCGCGTCGATATAAACGGCATGACCCCCAGTGGGGCGAATGATGCCGATTCCGGCGGCAAGCAGTCTTTCGCCCATGTATTCGGCAGTGCGAATGCGATAGCGCAGATACTCCTCGTCGAGGGCTTCCATGAGACCTACGGCCATGGCATCGAGATCTCGCCCCGCCAGACCGCCGTAACTCGGGAAACCTTCGGTAAGGATGAGCAGATTTCGGCAGCTGGCGGCTAATGCGTCGTCATTCATTGCCAGAAACCCGCCGATGTTTACCATTCCATCTTTTTTCGCGCTCATGGTGCAGCCGTCTGCATAAGAAAACATTTCCTGAGCGATTTCGAGCGGGGTTTTATTCTCGTAACCCTTTTCGCGAATCTTGATAAAGTAGGCGTTCTCAGCGAATCTACAGGCATCGATGAAGAACGGAACTTTGTATTTTTTGTAGAGTTTTGCCGCCTTTTTTATGTTTTCCATCGAAACAGGCTGGCCACCGCCAGAATTGTTGGTAACCGTCATCATTCCCAGTGGCACGTTTTTGTGGTTTTTTTTCAGAAAAGCTTCGAGTTTTTCGAGGTCGATATTTCCCTTGAATGGGTGAACCAGGGCCGGTTGTTTGCCTTCGGCAATTACCAGATCAACAGCTTCGGCTTCATTGTATTCAACATTGGCTCTGGTAGTATCAAAATGCGTGTTGTTTGGAACACAGTCGCCCTTTTTCAGCGTTGCCGAAAAGAGAATTCTCTCTGAGGCTCTGCCCTGATGGGTTGGAATGATATGTTTGAAGCCGGTAATCTTCTTGACAGTGCTTTCGAAGTTGAAAAAGCTCTTGCTGCCGGCATAAGCTTCATCGCCGGTGATCATTGCACCCCATTGTTTATCACTCATCGCGCCCGTGCCGCTGTCGGTGAGAAAGTCGAGCAGAACATTGTCGGCATGAATCAGAAACGGGTTATAATAGGCCTCTTTGAGCAGTTTGACGCGTTCTTTTTCTGTTGTCTGCCTGATGGGTTCAACCATCTTGATTTTGAAGGGCTCAATTAGTGTTTTCATACTTACCTCTATCTGGTTTTTCTGGCGATCAAAACAGAGCGCAGGCTCTCGATTCTACCACCAGGTTTCAGGCGCTTGATCACCTGGTGGTCACTGAAGTTTACATCTTCACTTTGCATCAATATCTCTAAACGCTATTTTTCAATAAACTACCTAAATTCAGGCGATAAGACAACGGATTTCTTTGATGAAGGTTTTCTGATATCCCTGATCAGGTGCCGCAGAAGGTTTTGTAGTTATCGTCAAAGCCCTCAGGAGGTATCTGATTATCTGCATAATCATATTTTGGTGCAAATGGGTCTTTTAAGACGCTTAAAAATTCAGTTAATGGCGAGTAATTTTTCTGTTCAACAGCTTTTTCAATAACCATTTCAACCAGATGATTGCGGGCGATACAGGCCGGGTTGGCTGCCAGCATCAGGTTTTGCACATCTATCATCTGCCATTGCCTGTCGAGAGCGGTTTCCTGTTCGAGGCGAATCTGCCAGGCAAGATACCAGTCGGGAAAATCGCTCAATTCGGCCAGATTGACCGGGGGATAGGTGTGAACAACCGCGAGAGTGAGGGTTCTGAGGGTGGCGGTATAATCGAGATGATGCTTTTTCATCAATGAAAAGAGGCCGTTGATGAGCTTCAAATCATTTTCGTGCCGGTTTTTCAGGCCAAGCCTGGCGAGCATGCCCTGCAGCCAGTATTTTTGATACAGTTCCGTAAACGAGTCAATCGCTTCGTGGGCCATTTTCAGTGCCGTTGCTTCGTCGGGGTTCAACAGTGGCAGCAGGGTTTCCGCCAGGCGTGCCAGATTCCATTGTGCCATAAGTGGTTGATTGCCATAGGCGTAGCGCCCGTCATAATCGATTGAACTGAAAACGGTGCCGGGGTTCCAGGTATTCATGAAGGCGCAGGGGCCATAATCTATGGTCTCGCCTGATATGGTCATGTTGTCGGTGTTCATAACCCCATGAATAAAGCCGGCCAGCACCCAGCGTGCGACAAGTTGAGCCTGGCGATCGATCACTGTTTTTAAAAAGGCTGAGATGGGGTTCTTGCGAGCGCTGAGCTCTGGAAAATGCCGTTCGATAGCATAATCGGCCAGAGCTTTTACGGCAGGTGCACCGCCTGAGGCTGCCGCGAATTCGAAAGTGCCGACTCTGACATGACTGGTGGCAACCCGGGTGAGAACCGCACCTGGAGCAACTTTTTCGCGCATTATCTTTTCGCCGGTTTCAACGACGGCGAGGCTTCTGGTTGACGGAATACCAAGCCCGGCCATGGCTTCACTGAAGATATACTCGCGCAGCATCGACCCAAGAGTGGCCCTGCCATCGCCACGACGGGAGAATGGTGTCTGCCCTGAACCTTTGAGCTGAATATCAAAGCGTTCGCGATTGGGTGTGATATGTTCGCCGAGCACCATGGCCCGACCATCCCCAAGCAA
>JAQUZA010000304.1 GCA_028691595.1 Candidatus Rifleibacteriota bacterium | reverse complement strand
GGGAAAAAAATGCCGGATTTCAGCGGCTCGATCTGCTGGAACAGCTTCAGAAAACGATGGATAATGATTGCACAGGGTCTGACCGGTGAAATCTGGTTCAGTGAAGCCGATACTTTTACCGGGCCATGGGTTTTTGCCCGCAGTATCGTCGAACATGATGGCTATAACTTTTACAACCCGGTGCAACATAGCTGGTTTGATACTGATGGTGGTCGCACGATCTATTTTGAAGGAACCTATACCTCGTTCTTTACCCGCGAAAATTACAAAACACCTCGAGCCGACTATAACCAGGTCATGTATAAACTTGACCTGGCGAATCCTGATTTGCTGCTGCCCGTGCCAGTTTATCGCGTCAAGCGCTCATCAGGCGGCTGGCGACTATTAACCGGCGACAAAATCGCTGCCGGAAATCTCTGGAACCAGGTTCAAAAAGTCGAATTTCTGGCTTTTGCGAGCAATCCCCACAATTCTCCTCACCTGCAGCCGGTATTTGACCACGCTGACGAGGATGCGACACAACCAGACCTGCGCCTGGAGAGAGATGACAGCAGCCCGGTATTTTTTTCGATCTGCAGCAACGAAAATGCTTGTACAGAAATGCAATTTGCTTCTGAACTAACCGCAGTCCCGTCTAAAATCGGCACAATATTCAAGAACACCAGCAACTGCCTGACCCTGACCCCTGACATCAAACCAAGATAAAAACCTGCCTCTGTGTTCAGAAAGCACCTTCTCAAAGCAAAGCCAACATTGCTGCGAGCATTCTGCCTCCCGGAGGGGGCTCATATGCAGACAAAACGCTCTGGTTCAAGTTTTGATTCGCCGTCAAATCTGTAGGCAACAAGTCTTCCATCTTTTGCTACGCTGTAATCAAGGCAACATACGTTATCTCTGAACAATTGTGGTTGCCCTTTTAGCCAATAATGACCAAAAAATACCGGTTTTTCCTGTTCGCCATAAAAACCGGGTTTGGAATGCTCATCACAAGAAACGGGGGATTCTGGCAGATACTTTTCGGAAAACACACTCAGATCTCTGAATGTTGCTCCTGAAGGGTTCTGCCACCACCTGATTCTTACCTTGCTGTGTTTTCGACCGTCTTTATCTACAAACCGGCAGCCCTCCGGCAGCTCAAGCTCCCTACCCCTGAGAAGGTCTTTCACAGCTGTATGTAACCCGTTACCTCTTTTTGATGACTGCCTGAAAAAGTCATCAGTCAAGCAACCATTGCTGTCTATCAAACATTTTCCGCTAATTTCATCATTAAGCAGATTTACGTGATTTTGATCCCAGCAGGCGTGTACAGCCCTGAAACTGTCGCATTCATAGAACAGTGGCAGCTTACGAAACCAGGCAACATAGTCATCATATTCGTCCTGGTGGTTTCTGAACTGCTTGATTGTTTCAACGTGCTGCACCATATTCTGAATTGAATGATGCCGCAGATAACCGTGGGCACGATCATGAATGTTAAAGCAGATAGCATTGTATTCATGGTTTCCCATTATGGCGAAGGCATTGCCGCTGTCAACCATTTCGCGAACAATCTGCAATGCTTCAGGAATCTGCCCGCCACGATCGATAAAATCCCCAAGGAAGAATGCTTTTCTCTCCGGGTGAGACCATGCGCCATTATGCGGTTCGTAACCCAACTCAACCAGAAGCGAAAGTAAATGGCCCGCACAGCCATGAATATCCCCAATAAAATCAAACATGCCCTTCTCCTCTGATAATAATTTACAGGCCATATAACCCTTTTCAGAAGCAGAAACAACGGTCATCAAGACAACAAAAACCAGGACAGGAAAAACGGCGCAACCGGACACACTGTCGGCCATTAACCTCTTCTCGTGCCTCAAATACATATTTTTTCTAATATTTCCACAAAATTAACACAAAAACCGGTCTTAGGACAGAGCGCAGAAAAAAAAAAATTACGAGAGTCTAACAGTATCTGCTGCCAGACTCCCGTAATTTTTCAGGTCATCTTCAGATAGACAACCTTTAAGACCGGTTTAATTATTTATCACGGCGAATGATGTGGTAACCAAAGGCAGTTTTAACAACACCTGAGATCTTGCCTGTCTGCAAAGCAAAAGCAGTATCTTCAAATTCCTTTGCCATCATGCCGCGGCCAAATTCGCCGAGAGAACCGCTTGCTGACTTGCCGCTCGGACAATCAGAGTTTTCCTGAGCAAGTTTGCCAAAATCTTCACCCTTGCTAATTTTTGCCAGCATTTCATCGGCGAGTTTTTTCGCTTCTTCTTCGCTTCGGGTGGCCGAACTGCGATCAGCACCTTTATAGGCAATCAGAATATGGCTGGCAGATACTTTACCAGAAACTGCTTCAGTAGCAGAAGCATTAGCCGTGCCTGAAGCATTTTCGGGGGGAGGCAGCGGTTTTGCTTCAGCCAGATCGGCAGCCTTGACCATAAGTGGCTTAATACGGTTCTCACGCAAAGCAAAAACCATGCTTCGGGCGTTGGCGGCCATGTCATCGGCAAGGCGGCGCAGACCAGCATCAGATCCGGCATAATCCGCGTTCAGCCAGAGAAGATGCATTTTGCCCGAACCAGGCAGCTCGACTGGTGCAGAGCTGATAAGCATACTCAGCTTCAGCCCGTCGAAAGTTTCAACGGCAAGTGCCATACTGTCAGCAAGACCCGGGTGCAGCCCGGGAGTGTCGGTTGCAATAAATTCATCAAAGCCAAAGTTTGCCAGAACGCTTGTGACAATTGAAACTGCCGTCTGTTTTGTCTGCTGCTCTGAAGACAGCTTGTCGAGTGTCAGGCTGTCGGTGGCCCCCTGACGTTCGAGGCAGAAAGTTTCTTTTTCGTCACTATTGTAGAGCCAGGCAAGCTTGCTTACTTTTTCGGGGCTGAGTTTCACAAGATCTTTGCTGATCCAGTTTTTCTGGCTTTTCTCAAGCCACATAAAATTTGAAAGCAGATAAACATAATCATCGCCGCCAAAGCGGAAATACTGACCATCATTGCCAAAACCCTGGGTACCGTCAACCTGGCGCGATTGTCTGCCTTTGCCCAGATAGAGCTGGCGAAGTTCCTGACCACTGTTATCTTTCAGAATGATCAAAGCGCTTTCCTGACCGGAGATTGCAGCATCAGCAGCGACGGAAGCCACGCCAAGATCAGCATGGCGAAGAGGGCTGCCGGTGACAGCGTCAACGATCTTTGTGCCGGTCAAGCGCTGAAAAAGCTCTTCGATACGATTAAGATCTGCACGCATATTATGCATTTCGGGCAACCGCCAGATGCCATCGACTTTTTTCAGGTCGATTTTGCCCTGATCTGTTTTTATCGTAATAGCAGGCACGCCATCGATGTCGGCCGCCACCACAAGATTTTGCCCGATATTCGGGTCCGGGGCAACTGTCTGTTTGCTGCCATGATGCAGCATAAAGGCAATACCAGCCAGAACAAGGGCTATCAGCAACAATTTCAGGTTTTTCACAGCATTGACCTCCTGGAGTTCTGTCTGAAATAAATCAGGGTTCCGACAATCATTACCAGCAACGGCATAAACAGAAGATTTACAAGAGTAACCCTGACCCCCAGGCTCTCGATGTCCTGGCGCAGTAACTTGCGGATTTCACGGCGACGACGCATGGTCTCTGACTGTTCGGCCCGTGCTTTATCGACTTCACTGCGTTGTTCTGCACTCAAAATCAGGCGTTCACCATCTTTTTTCTGTGACTGCAGCTGATTGATACGGCTCTGAATTTCTTCAAGCTTGCGGGTGAGGCCAATTTCTTCTTCCTGCCACTTCTTCTGGGCGTTGCGCTCGATTTCTTCAACCCTTGTGAATGAGCGGTTTGAACGACTGCGTGAGCGAACGGCGATCAGATCTGACGAGCCGGCAAGAAGGTCAACCGAGTTAGAAATAAAGGCCAGATTGTCGTTAAGAGGCTGCAGTAAAAGACTGCCAAAGAAATTGACGGCCCTTACCGAGTAGTCGTTCTGCAGCAGATCGACATCGGCGACCACCATTACCGAAACCTGAGCACTGGCTTTGGCGACGTGCTGTTGCTTCTTCATTGCATGGTTTGCTTCCCTGGCCTTCTTCGCATCTTCAGTTTCACCTTCAGGGGCCGGCAAAGCCGGTGGTTCTGAGAACGCCGAAGAAAAACTACCGCGCACCAGAGCAGCCAGAGTTTTGTTACCACCCGATGACGGCAGGTTTCTTACTATTTCATCAGGTGTCGACATCGATTTCATCACGTCAGTTTCATTACCAGCTTCTGAGGTCTTGAGAATGCTGGTAAATTCGAAACTGCTATTCGGGGCCTTGTTGAGAATGCCTGCATTTACGAGCAGCATGCCGTTCAGTTTGCCGCTGACAGCTGCCTCACGATTGAATGAGTCACCCCTGATACTTAGCCAGAGAGGGTGATTGCCGAGGCCATGCGGGCCCATATTGACCTGAGTCGCAGAATTAACGTCGGCAGCTATTTTCGCCGCAGAAAAGTCGACTCCCCAGGCCTTGAGCAGCGTTGGTAAATCCGATGACCGGTTCATCATTCCCATGAAGGGGTTGGCTGCCTGTTGCTGGTTATCGGCCATACAAACAGGGTCAACCATCACAATGGCCCGGCCACCCTTTACCACGAATTGATCGATGGCGTAGACAGTTGATTCTGAGAGGTTTTTAGGGTGAATGAGCATGAGCAGATCGGAA
>JAQUZA010000303.1 GCA_028691595.1 Candidatus Rifleibacteriota bacterium | reverse complement strand
TTTTGGGGTAGCATTTCTGATTGCCCGCCTGCTGGCTGAAGCATTTCTCAAGCCTGTTCATGAACTGGATGCCGGCATGCTCAGAATTCAGCAGCGCAACCTCGATAACCCTGTGAAAATCGATGCAGGTGACGAGATTGGCGAACTTGGCCTGGTCTTTAATCAGATGGTAGAAGACCTAAGAGAGATGCAGCTCGCTAAAACGGTTCAGGATGCCCTGTTTCCCCAGAAAAAGCTTGAAATTGCCGGCTACGATACGGCGGTCTTTTATCTGACCGCAACCGATCTTGGCGGCGATTACTGTGATCATGTGCAGATCGGTGCCAATCGGTATCTGTTTTTGATCGGTGATGTCAGTGGTCATGGCACCCCTGCGGCACTGTGCATGGCAATGGTTAAGGCTGCGGTTTTCAAAGCCTGTCGTGACGGGTTTGAGTTTGCGGCCCTGCCGGGCAATATTTCGTCGCTGCTGCTTCGCGTGGTCAAACGCAAGAAAATGATGACTATGCTTTTTGTGCTTCTCGATACCGCCGACAATTCGCTGGGCCTGATTAATTCGGGTCATAACTGGCCACTTATCATCAGAAAAGATGGCCGGGTTCAAGAACTTAAGGTGATGGGCCTGCCCCTCGGAACCCGCGCCCCAAAAAAGAAAGACAACGTCGAACTTCAGATCCTTCAGCCAGGCGATATCTTCTTTTCATATACTGATGCGTTGATTGAATGCCTCGACCCAAATGGTCTGATGTTCGGCCACGAAGCAATGTATCTCGAACTCGCCAGAACGGCCGGGTTTTCGCCCGATCAGGTGGTGGCGCATATGGAGTCGGTCTGGCGGCAATACCAGGCCGGTGGCCCACAGCTCGACGACCTGACGATGATGGTTATCAAACATCATGACCGGTGCATTGGAGGTTCAGCCAATGACCATTAAAAAGCCCGGTATGAACAGATTGTTCTTAGTGGCGGGGTTACTGCTGCTTCTGATTTTGCCGGTTACAGCCGTATGGGTGCTTGGCGAGGCTGTTATCACCTGGCGTTATGAAGCTCAGGCGGCTTCTGCTGGTCATAACCCCGGTGATGCCGATGTCCCGGCTGCAAAAACATTATTGCGGGCCCGGGCCATGCTGCATGTATTGCTGCTGTTTATGGTGCTGGTAATCGGTCTGCTTCTCAAAGAAAGTAACCTGGGGAACAGGTTTTCGACGGCCCCGGTGCGCTACAAGCTGGTCGGGCTGCTCTTGTACGCAGTGGCACTGCCGCTTGCAGGGCTTATCTATTTCGGGCTGAAATATGTTGATGAATACCGTGAGCTGCTGACCCAGGAAGCATTTATTGCCTGCCACAGCGGCATTGCCGACCTTGAAAATGGCTTCGAAAAAGAAAAGGCCAGAATTCTTAATCAGTTCAGATCTTATAAAAAGATTCCGGAAATGCTCACTGACCCGGCATCACTGTTTTCAAGATTCAAGGCCCTTGAACTGGAAAAGCGCCAGAAATGGATTGAAGTGCGCGATATTAATTCTGAAGTTCTGCTGACCACCCAGGAATGGGAAGTCACTGAAAAATTGAGTACCATTTGCAGAGCCATTGCCCGCCTTGGTATCAGCAGGTTTTTGACCCATCGTCTCGATTCAAGCAAGCCCCAGAAGCTGCAGGCTTTTGAGGTGCTGATTCAGGAATTCTTTGAAAGCCCTCTCGGCGGCTGGGCACGGGTTTTCGAAAGCCCTGACGAATTGCACCGTGTCAGTTTTGGCGGTTTTGATATCTTTTATTTCTGGGATATTTTTGAAGACCCGGGGGTAAAACCGGCCTTCATGGTTGCTGATAACGATGTTCGTGCAACCGTACACCGGTATCTCAGTGAAAGTCTCAAACATAGAACTTCTTTCGGCCATGAAGCCATGCGAACCCTTGCATGGTCAATACCAATGAAAAAATTCCTGCCGGAAAAACCGGTTGATAGTGAGGTTCTGAAAAAATTTGTCGACCGGCTTCTAAAGGCTAATGCCCCGCAAAGCACCACCATGCGCTGGAACAATGCAGACTGGTTGCTCGCCGGTGCCCCGGGTAAGGTGCTTTCCGGAAGCATTCTTCTGAATTTCTACCCCGTCGAAGCGATTGACCGGCAAATCGCCAGAGTAAGGTCTGATCTGTTCTGGGGTGTGTTGCTGGCTCTGATTATCGCAGTTTTGATTGGCATGCTTTTCTCTCAAACCGTTATTCGGCCGGTTGCGAACCTGATGGTCGGGGTTCAGGCGCTGCGCCGACGCGATACCAGTCATCGCCTGCAGATACTTCAGAATGACGAGCTGGGGCGCTTATCAGCTACTTTCAATGCCACCAGCGAGACCCTTGAAGATGTGATCTCGGCAAAAGCCATTCAGGCAATGCTTATTCCCGAGCAGGTGCCCGAAATTAAAGGTTTTGCGGCCGATCTGGTTAATCTGCCGGCATCTGATCTTGGCGGCGACTACTGCGATATTGTCCAGGTCGGTGAGAAATGGCTGCTGGTAATCGGTGATGTGACCGGGCACGGGGTAAGCTCGGCCCTGGTGACAGCGATGACCAAGGCCATCGTTTCTGAATATGCCATGAATAAAGACATGACTCTAAACGAAATGTTTGTCTGTCTCAACGAAATGCTTTTCAGCCAGTTCAGACGCAAAAAATGCCTGACCCTTTTTGCTGCTATGCTCGACCCGCAGACTGGGGTTCTTGAATGCATCAATGCGGCACACCCATTGCCACTGCTTTTTCAAAACTCTGAGCTGCAGGTTTTCCCAAAACTCGGGTGCCCGCCCCTTGGTTTCAGTGCTGTCCGCAAAGAGTTCCCGCAGGCAAAGATCAGCCTGCCGGCCGGCGGTTGCCTGATTTTGTTCACCGATATTCTCATCGAAAAACATGATAAGACCGGGCAACCCCTCACCAGCAAAGGCCTTGCCGCCATCTGTGAAAAATTCCTCCACCTTCCCCCCGCTGAGATGCGCAGTAATATTCTCAAAACCTACGTTGAAACGGTTGGCAACGATTTTGACGACGATCTGACCATGGTCATCCTCAAAAACGACCAGCCAAAACCAATTAGCTAGTCTTTTGTCATATTTGAGTGCGCAGTTTGAGGCTCTTTTAAGTCGTCATTCCCGAAAATCGTCATTATATATCCCGTACAGGGCTTGTCTATTTATTCTTTTGTTAATAATTAAATTTGATAATACCCCCGTATAAATCCGACTCAAGGCGCAGATAGAAGACGGGATTACTTTTTCGTAAGCTTGTGACGAACGCAGTGAGGGTTTGCCGAAGGCAAAGGCCAGCTCTGAGCCAACCCTGAAGAAAAAGTAACCCGGCTGATAGCTGCGCCGTCGAACCGGTAAACAGCATCAAATAATACTTAAATCAAATTTCTAAGAGATAAATCGACAGACGCGCAGGCAGGAATCTTATTGTCAGCGGCTTGGCCTAGCTTGTAACCCTCTGTGGCATAACCGCGGGGATGACGCATTTACTTACCAATTCATCTACTCAAATTTGCCAGAGGACCATTCCCGGGTTGGTCAGCGGCATTCTACGGGTTGGTAAGCGCTGGTTTTGTTGCGGTTTTCGGGTAGACTTTCGAGGTAGACAAAGCGTCTGAAACCCTGTTCTTCTGATTTGTCGGGTGGGGTGCTGACCTTGAGGTTAACCAGCATGCCGGCTGTATTGCGTGGTTGAAAAAGCACGCGTTTGAACTCGATGGTGATTTTGCGGTCTGGGTAAAAAAGGTGCTCTGAACCCCCAGCGGCCCTTATAAAGCCCAGACCATCCGGTGACGGCTTCCAGGATATGGCTGCGGAGTGAGGAGTGGCACTGCTTTCGTCACAGGTCAGTCGCTCGATGTTCATTTTGCCGACTGCCAGATCGGCATCGTCTGAGCTGATGCTGCAGGTCTGCTTCAGATCCTCGAGTAATTGCTGCATCATCACGTCGGCTGCCAGAAGATTGGTCAGGTGACTGCTGCCGGCCTGTGAAACCTGCATGGCACTTATCATCATTCTGCTGAGCACAAGAATAAGCAGTGCTGAAACTGCCACCGAAACCACAGCTTCGACGAGAGTGAAACCCGGGCGGTTAATTTTTTTGCGCATATAAAAGACCTGTCAGGCGCAAACTGCGCGGCTGGGTATCGACAGTCCAGGTGACTTCAGCTGTGACTGTACGGTAAAGGCAGGGCCATTCAGAATTATGATCGGGTCTGAGAGCTTTCACATACAGGCGGCGACCGAAGCGGTCGTCGATTGTGGTGCGGTCGCTGCCAACGATGATTTCTCTGACTTCAATGCCGTTGTCATCGGTCAGAGCAGTTGCCTCATAACCGCGGGCCATTGAATAATCGATCAGCTCAGCGGCATACTGCCATGCCAGAGCCTCGTCACGGGTCTTGATCGTGCCAATGCTGGTGCGCGAAAAAAACCAGAAGATCGGAAGAATGCCGATGCCAAGAATCAACACCGCCACAACCAGTTCGGCGAACGAGAACCCCCGGGTTTTGCTGCTGCTTATTTTCATTTCAGCTCCTGGGGAAACTGGGCAAAGCTGTAGCTTAAAAGCCCGGCATCGTTTGACGCGGCAGCACCATCGGCCGGCAAAACAGCGAGAGGCGCGAAGTAAGTCAGGTTGGTTCCCTTGAAGGTTTCGGCTTCATCATGGCTGCGGGTGAGCTTTTT
>JAQUZA010000302.1 GCA_028691595.1 Candidatus Rifleibacteriota bacterium | reverse complement strand
GGCCCAGACCCTCGAGCGCCGCGAGAATATCATTGTCAGACTGGGTTTTCTTTCTGAGAAGCAGATTCTCGATCTTTGGGCCGAATTTCTCGGCATTTCGGTTGTCGATCTGACCAATATCAAGGTAGATGCCAAGATTCTTTCGCTGATTCCTGAATATCAGGCCAAGCAGTATAAGATGATTCCCTACAAACGCGAAGGCAACAAACTAACCGTAGTAATGGCTGACCCGTTTGACATTATGGCAACCGATATGATCGCCTTTCTGACTCAATGCAAGCTTGAAGTGCTCATTGCCCCCAAAAACCAGATCGAGCTGGCCATTCGCCAGTTATACAGCTGGGATGGCTTTTCTGTCGGTGGCGAAGAGAACAAATCTGACCTTGGGGAAGCACCCGATTCAGGAATTGAGGTTGTGCGCAAGACATCTGAGCAAAGCGCGGTCGTTCAGTTTCTCAATGCCATTTTCAAGCAGGCCATTCTTAAAAGAGCCTCGGACATTCATGTTGAACCTCGCGAAGATATGCTGCTGATACGTTTCAGAGTAGATGGCATGCTTCAAGATGCCATGACCAGCCCCAAAAGCCTGCTGGCACCTTTGATCAGCCGCATCAAAATTCTTTCACACATGGACATTGCTGAACGCCGCCTGCCCCAGGACGGTCGCATGAAGGTCAAAATGCAGGACAAAGAAGTCGACTTTCGTGTCAGCACTGCACCCAGCCTGTTAGGTGAGAAAGCAGTATTGCGTATTCTGCAGCGCGAATCAAAATTCGACCTCGACAATATCGGCTTTTTTCCTGATGATTTGAGCCGTCTGAAGTCAGCACTCGACGAACCCTACGGTCTGATACTGGTAACAGGCCCGACAGGTGCGGGTAAAACAACGACCCTGTTTGGCATGCTCAAATATTTTAACAGCAGCGAAATCAACATTTTTACCATCGAAAACCCCGTAGAATACAGGATTTCTGGTATAACCCAGGTTCAGATCAACGACAAAATCGGCCTGGATTTTGCCAGCGGCCTACGGACGGCACTACGCCAGGACCCTGACATCATTCTGGTCGGTGAAGTTCGCGACCTGGAAACCGCCGAGATAGCTTTTAGAGCGTCTCTTACCGGCCACAAGGTTCTTTCTACCCTGCACACAAACAACGCCCCGGCAAGTATCAACCGTCTTATCAACATGGGCGTACCGGCCTATCTGGTAACCGCCGCAGTCAGAGTTGTCATTGCCCAGAAGCTTCTGCACCGGATCTGCCCGGCCTGCAAAGCCGAGTACAAGCCATCACAGAATATTATTCAGCGACTTGGCATCACCCCGGGCAAATTGATCGGGGCCAAGTTCTACAAAGGCACCGGTTGTCGGGAATGTAATCAGACCGGCACTCTTGGTCGTTCCGGGGTCTATGAAACCATGGTAATTACCCCTTCGATGAAAGATGTCATCATGGAAGGCGGCACGGAAATGGCAATCAAGAGAGTTGCCCGCCTTGAAGGCATGCGCACCCTCAGGGAAAGTGCCCTTGAACTGGCCATGCAGGGCCAGTCTACTCTTGAAGAAGTAATTTATGTTACCCCGTCAGACGAAGAAGAAAAACGCATCCCGCTCTCGGGGCTTGCCGGCGGTGGAATTGGCGCGGCCAGTTATATACTTCCGGTGCAGATGCAACCGATGTCGGCAGCAATGCAACCAGACGGCATGGCTCAGCAGACCCTGCCCCAGCAACCGCAGATGCAACAGCGACGACCGACAATAGATTTGAATGATCCGGTAACCAAAACCATAGTTGCCAGCCTGCAAAAGGAATACCTCTTTTTCAGCGACGAGAAACTTGCCGAGCGGCTTCATCTGCCAGTTATTCAGGTCCGCGAACTGATGCAGATGCAGAATCTCGAGCGCACCAGAGATGGTTTTGCCCGGCACTTTGGCAATCAGATCGAAGAAATCTCCGAGTCTGATATTGCCGACATCATAGGCATGATCGCTGACAAAAATGGCGAAATTCCGGCTTTTATATTTCTTGAAGAGGGAACAGCAGCGACCTGGGCCGGGCTGGCCATCAAGAACGCTCTCGAGCGCCTCAAGTCAAAACTGCACAAACCCGAAGACCTGCCTGAATTGTTCAACGAAGGCTTCATAGTTAACTCCGGGCTCGAGCAGGTTTTTATCTGGGCAGAGCGCAGCAGATTCAAGATGATAGAACTTGCACTCCCCGGAAAATTCAAACCATGGCAGTTTGGCGAAACCCTGAGCTGGCTCGAACAGGGCAATGTGGCAAGTTGTGCCCGTGAAGCCATCGAATGGCTGATGAGTGAAAAACTTGGTTGCAGCCGGGGCGACCTGCCCTTAATGCTCAACAGACAAATATGCAGGGAAAACGGTCTTGAGGCCCTGCTCGAGAAATTCGACGATTCATGCTATCGCATGGTTAATCAGGTTTTTCCTGACGTATTCAAGCCCTGGCAGTTTGTTGAAGAAGAGCAGCTGATCTGGTTTCAGGATGACCGCATGGAACTGGCAAGCAAAGCGACCCGCTGGCTGATAGAAGAACGCCTGGGTATTCCGGTCAAGGATATCCCCAAGCGCATTTCAATTCGTGAGTTTCACATGAACGGCCTGTCAAAACTGCTTGATCTTTTCAATCAGAACCTTTCGCAGGTAATCGAAAATGCCTATCCCGGCAAGTTCAAGTCATGGCAGTTCAGCGAGCAGGCCGATATCTGGAAGTCTCCCGAAGCAGTTGAAACAGCGCAGCAGGCAACCGAATGGCTGATAAACGACCGACTGCACCTGTCGCACGACAAAGCAGCCCAGCATCTCACCCGCCGTCACTTTCTCAACAATGGCCTTGGCTTCATGCTTGGAGCGCTTTTCAATCATTCGCATTTTCTGGCACTCGAAAATGCTCTGCCAGAGCTGAAAAGCAATGAAACCTTTCAGAAGGCGCTGTTTACTTACTCTCAGGAGATCCGCGAAATCAACGCCAAATGGGATGCCCTGGCCGAAAAAATAGCAGTTAATCACTTTGGCAAAGCCAGATTCAAAGTTACGCTGCCGAATCTGAAAATTGCTCCGATTGTGCCAGAGAATGAGCGGATCTACATTAATGCCGCCAACCAGATTGAGTATGTGCCACAGATTGTCATACCAAGGCTCAACGCCTATGCTGATTTCAGTGACTTTTCGAACTGGGTGCCATACTGCGACAGGCTCACATACTGGATTCTCGGCGACGACCGCAGTGCCGGCTATGTCGAGCCCACCCACCCGAAGGTCAAGCTCGTGTTTGTCGATTCGCTGATTGCCGGGCTACGTTCAAAAGGGCTGCTCGATGTGGTCGAAAAAGTGCAACTGCTGGTTGCCGCGCACAATCGCCTGCTCGATCACCGCGCCCCCGGCGGCATCAATTCATGATAACAGCCTCGGTTTCACACGCCGGAACAATCAGAGAAGATAACCAGGACTATCTTCTTGTCGACAGAAAGCTTTGTCTGGCTGTTCTTGCCGACGGCAGCGGGGCAGATGGCAGAGTTGCTGCCGAAAATATTGCCAATGCCGTTCTTGCACGTATCAACGAAATCGGCCCGATTACCAGCAGCCATGAAAATGCTTATCGTCTTAACGAAGCAATCGAACTGGCTGTTAAAAACGCCGATCAGAACGGGGTTATGGCCAGCTCTCTGTCGATTGCAGTTCTCTGGGCCAATAGAGGAGTGCTCGCTGCGGTTGCCCGGGGAAGTTGCGCTCTGGCCAGCGCTGCTGAGAACTGGAGCCTGAAGAAAAACAGTGAATTTTCTCGGCCCGTTCAGCCCGGGCAGTCTTTTATTCTCTGCTCAGAAGGCATTGCAGCGGCTGCACCCGTGGAAAAGCTCAGAGCTTTTGCCGGTGCCATTGAAGAAAAGGGGCCACCAGATCTATTGGATCTGCAGCAGCAGCTTGAAACACTCAGCACAGACCTGGCACAAAATTATGACGGCGATGACCGCAGCGTTGTTATGGTTTTTCTTGAAAACTCAGACATATCGGCCGGTCAACCCCACGAAATAGAGCTTTTTGAGCATTACAACAAAGAATATACTATCCCGCTATGGGCACCAATAGCGGCAGCGGCGGGGGCGGCGGCTTCAACATTTTTCGCTCTTTACAAACTGCGAAAGCATTTGCCCCGCATCAATTTTCGCCGCTGAGCAGCCTGGATTTTTTCTGCAAGCCGGCTGCTGTGCCATAGCTAAGTTGTGGCTGCCTTTTCTGGCGTGTTTTTAGAAATCCGTTTTAAAAGATTCGCTCAGGTTAAACAATGTGAGTGGTTATTCCGATATGTACTATGTATCCGTATATCAGGAGCGGTAAAATGAATACCACCAGAACCCAGTTTAATATCGGCATCGACGGCAGCCACAGCGCCGTTGAAACCTTGAAGGCATCTTCTTTTTTCACCTCAGGCGTGCGCCGCAACGAAGCTTCGAGTCTCTTAAGGGGCCGCTGAGCGAATGGAAATCTCGACAAAGCCACCAAGTGGCATGCGTGACTTTCTACCGGCAGAACTGGTCAGAAGGCGGCATGTAAGCAAAACAATTCAACAAACCTATGAAAAATACGGGTTTGTTCCGATTGAAACCCCGTCTATTGAAAATCTCAGCACTCTGCTTGGCAAGTATGGCGATGAAGGTGACCAGTTGCTGTTTCGAATTTTACATCGCCGCGACAAG
>JAQUZA010000301.1 GCA_028691595.1 Candidatus Rifleibacteriota bacterium | reverse complement strand
CGCACTGAGGTGCTGACAATCGGGTCAGACCTGAGCAGATCAAGAAACAGTACAAACAAACCGAGGTTTAAAGACCAGGCAATAAAAATATCGCTACCTTCAGGAGCCGGGCTGGCCAGGAAGGTTCCGCACGCCAGCGACAACATGGTGCCAACCGTGCCAAAAAGCAGAAGAGCATTTGATTCAAGTCTTTTGACTACCTGGTAGATGCCAATGTTGACAACGGCCAGATAAACAAACAACGAAACAAGACCGCCCTGCCCTGTCGTAACCAGAAGAGGAGTCAGGTATGCGCCGACTCCGCCAAGTACCGATATGGCAACGCCGCGATGAAAAATAGCGAGAACGAAGGCTGCAGCCGATATGATCGATAGCGAAACAAAGCCGGCAGGCTTTGGCAGGTATTCATAATATAGAGTTGCAGCAAAAAATACCGAATAGAGAACACCGATACCGCCCGAAGCAAATGTATGGCGCATAGTATCGTATTTGCCGCGCTCAAACCAGAACGATCCACCGATCATACCCAGACCGACAATTGCGCCGATCACCAGACGCATAACCGGAGAAATCAGATTTTTATCGATTGAATATTTTACAAAAAAGCCTGCACCGAGAAAAAGCGCGATACCGCCCAGCCAGGCAAACAGCATTGCGCCGGTAAACTGCTCCCAGTCAACACTTGCCTTGAAGCGCCGCCAGCCTTCGCCCCAGTCATCGCTTCCGGGGCCCTCGGGATCTTTGGGCCCACCAGGGCCACCGGTTGCAGGAGATTTAAGTTTAGTTGAGGGTGGTTCAGAATGGGTTGCCTTGTGCGGCAATGGTTCAACTGTTGAGCCGATGTCGGCACTCTGCGAAGAATCTATGTGTACAGACTTTTCTGAACTGTCAGCTTTCTTGTCTATGGTTTTTTCAGAAATTTTTGCTGCCCTGCTTGCAGCACTTTTAGCTTCTTTAAGCCATTCATGGGGTTTCTGATCTTTTTGCTCAACGGTCTCGGGTTTTTGACCGTCTGCGACGGGCTTACCCTGCTGTTCAAAATTCAGGGCATCAAAACCATCAGTAACAGGTGAGAGATTTACAGCACTCTGACCGGACTCTGCTGGTTTAACCGGAGGTTCTTTGCCAACTTCCTGACCGGGCGCTGAACTGGTAGAAGACAACTTTGGATCTGGCTGCTCAACCTTTGCTGCCTTCTCTGTGGGGCTTGAAATGGAGGCAGCAACTTTGGTTACAGTCCTTTCCTGGCGATCTATCTGCCTTTTAAGGGAATTAACCTTATCATTCAAAAAATTGACCTGATTCTCAAGATCAGTGATCTGTTCTTTTATCTGCGCTTTCAAACCATTGATTCGACTGGCAACCAGATAAACAATGAAAATAAATAAAAGAAATTCTAGCATGATCAGCTCTCTCCTGACCTGGAATGACTTTTCTACACTGAAACTCGCGTCTCAACAACGCTGAAGGCCTGCGAATCTGTTTTTCTGCCAAATCAGCTTCTGCCAGAATTGACAGAGTGAGTGGTTTCTCAACAAACCGGGCTCTCACAAGTAGTTTCTGACAATCTTCGGAGCCCACGGGGCATAAGCCCATCAAGCATTATAACTCAGCTGAAATCGATTATAGCACAGCAAAATGATAAATGCTAAAACAAAAACCGCTGTAACCCTGAGGTTACAGCGGCACCTGGCTGCTAAGTTAGATTAGTAGCGAGAAGGTCTGCGAGCCGGGCGATCTTCGCGGGGCTTGGCTTCATTAACTTTGAGGCCGCGACCGTTGATTTCTTTATTGTTCAGTTCGGCAATTGCCTTTTCAGCATCAGTCTTTGAGGGCATTTCTACAAAGCCGAAGCCTTTTGAGCGATTGGTTTCGCGTTCAATGATAACATTGGCGCTGGTTACTTCGCCGTAAGGGGCAAAAAGTTCTTCGAGTTCGGCATCACGAATGCTGTAGGGCAGGTTTCCGACGTAAATCTTCATCACAAATAGTTCTCCTAAGAAATTTCACACTTACTCACTCTATCCCGGAGAATCTTTGTGGTATCCCGGTCAATATCGTTCATAATTGCGTAGGTATATAATAGCATATCCCCATGAAATTAACAAGAGATTTCTTAACTTTTTTTCTTGGGAATCTTGCATTTGATCAGACATTAGCATTTATTTAATAATCACACCAAATCAACTAAAACGCATAAAAAAAGCGCTCTGGTTAAACCAGAGCGCTTTTTTTTGCCTTAAATCAGCTATTAGTTGCCTTCAACTGGGGCTTCGGTTGCAGCTGGTTCTTCAGTTGCAGCAGGAGCGGCGGCTTCGGCCCATTCCTGAACCTGAAGCATATCCATAAGGTGACCTTCACCGGCGGGAACCAGGGTACCCTTAACGGTAACGTTCTTACCATTGGCCTGTTCGAGTTCGGCCAGTTTGGCTGCATCGCCGGCAACCAGCTTGAGAGCCTGTTCGCCGAGGTCGAGAATAATGGTGGCAGCGGTTTCATTGTTTTCTGCATCAGCCGGGGTAACCTGCACTACACTAGTGTATTCAGCAACGGCTGGTACTGGAGCTGCCGCATCCACTGCCGGAGCAGCGGTTTCAGTGGTGGCCGGGGCGGGAGCGGCTGCATCCTGAGCAAAAGAAACACCGGTGAAAACAAGAGCTACTGCTACGAGAAGACCAAAAAGTTTACGCATTTTAAATTCCTCCTGAGAATTTCGAACCATTAAGACTTAGAACTTTAAACATTGAATTCGTTTGACCTGGCTTTGTTAAAGCCACGAATTCATGGGGGCGATTATACAGCCCGTCTTGAATAAAGCATATTCGGGTTTTGGCAAAGATAACGGTGAAAAAAGGCGATTGTACACGACGGCAGGATTTTTATAATCTGCTGCGCAACGAATCGTTATTTTTCGTAGTGTACACCGCGTTTTACGCAAAAACCAACTGACTGCCTGAAAAAACTCAGGTCAGGATTCGCTGGTCAGGCTTTCTTTTTTTAACTCACGCGCCCGGGCAATTTCGGCTTTATTGTCTATTGCCATTTCTTTAAGAGTAAGGGTCTCTTTTTTGCTGTCAGCTAGGTTCTTCAATTGCTTGGCAGCATCATAGGCCTTGATTTTATTCTGGTCGTCACTTGAATCCATCCAGGTAAGGTCACAACTGTTATACTGCGACTTCAAAAAATTCGCCTCAGCCACTTCTTTTGCAACCATGGCATCTATCTCACTGGCTGCGACTATACCTGAAGACTCAATTTCTTTGCGAATTTCTTCTTCAGAACGATTGAACTGATCGATCATCTTTTTGGGAAGTTCGTTGGCTTCTTCAGCTTTCTTTCGGTCTTCTTCGGACATCTGGGCAACAGCTTTTTCGATCTGCCTGTCCATAACTTTCATGTCATAGGCACGACGCTGTTGTTCAGCCTTCTTTTTTTCTTCGTCGTTGGTACTCTCTACATCATATAGAGTCTGACCTTTGAATGCCTCGGTAATGAATTCTTTGTCGAGCTCTTTAATCTTTTCATCAAGTTCATCGGCTATCTTCTTAGCCTTTTCAGAGGCGCGGTCTCCAGAACCTTTGGCGGGAATATCTTTGTCAGGGCATTCGATATCTTCTAATTTATCGCGCAATTCTTTAACCTCTGCCCCCTCTTCGTTAGCACCTAATCCGAAAAAGAAACCCTGCCACCACTTTTTGCCCGTATCAACATCGCTGATTCGACTGTTAATCTCTTCGATACCCTTTTTGGCATCTTTGAGGTTGGTTTCCTGGGTTTTGTCAAGGTCAGTCAATTGTTCGTCAGTCAGGCTCTTTAAAGAATCGGCATCGAGCTGGTCGTTAAAAAATTGACTGTCACCAGGCTTGCTGATCTCTTGGGCAACTTCTTTGGCAACTTCAAAAATTTCCTGACGATCTTTGTTCACAAGTGAATAAAATTCATCACGTATTACGACTGAGGTATGTTGAGAATAACGCTCTTCTATCTTTGCGCCAGGAACAGTGTTGCCCATTTCAAGGGCGATGTCTACACGGGCCTCGAGGTATGCGTCTGTTTCTTTCTGAGTTTCTGATAGTGCCTTGCGTGAAATAATTATATTTTCAACGCTGTTAGACATTGTTTTGGCTGCTTTTCCGGCGACAGCCCGGCGCAAAATGGGTTTGGTTAATTGATATCTTATCTGTTCAGTCTTCTCTGCGGAAAGCTTTGTATTATCGTTCTGGTCAACAACATATCTGGTAAATTCAAGAGTCATCGGGTTTTCGCTGGCTTTGAAAGTTTCGGATTTTGCAGCCTTGAGATCGGCTTTCAGCTGGGTAAGAATTCTGGTTGCATCCTGCTGCAGCATCTGACGGGTAGCAGTTCTTGCCAGGTTGCGGCGTGAATAGCTCCAGATGCCCATGGCACTGCCCAGAACGAGTGATGCCAGAGCAGCGGCAACCATTAACTCAACCAGAGTAACACCGCTTTTGCCTTTAAGTTTCATCACAGCCTCCATGCCCGAACCTTAAAACTTTGTTTCAGGGTTGAAAATCAACGCAAAATCACGCAGATTTCTTTCGGGTTCTTTACCAGCGCTTTTGTCGCCACGTTCATGCCAGAGAACCTCTGCCGAAACAGCAATTTCAACAAGTTGCCCGAAATCGTTCTTCGAACCCTTCATCGAAGCCTTAAGCCAGAATTCTTTCTCTTTCTTCAATTCAGCAAGGCTCGCCAG
>JAQUZA010000300.1 GCA_028691595.1 Candidatus Rifleibacteriota bacterium | reverse complement strand
TCACTCGAAGATGCTGTTAGGCTGGGCATTCGACAATTTTTCACCCGGGTCGCCGAAACACCTGAAGTTCAGTTTTTCTTTCGCTGCCTGACTTCTGATTTTTCTCTTTTGAACGAAGAGCTGCGAGACCAGCTTTCTGAGCGGTTCGTTTCTACCAGCCTCGGAGAAATGAGAGTGTTTGCTAAGGCGCAACAAGCTGGTCATGTTTATTCACATCTAGATCTTGAACTTATTCAACAGGCAATTTTAGGTATTATTCTTCAGACGTTCCGATTCTGGTGGTCGCAAAAAAAGAAATACCCGGTCGAAAAAATCGCAGATCAACTGGCTGAATTTATTCTGTTTGGCATGGCAGTTCGTGGTAATTCAACTGAAGCAAAGAAGATTCAAAAAGGCAAAAAATCTGCCCCTCTGTCACCACCGAACGAATGCATTGACTATTCAAATTCGTCAGACCTGAGACCAGGCTCTTCACTACCACGATCGCGCTCGTCATCCCCGCGCTTGTGTCCGAAAGGGTGAAAGCATGTATCTAAGACTTACCAATGAGTTTCCAGCCAGTTCGGGAATGACACTATCAATGAATCTCAATCAATGCATTCAATTTTGCTGGAACACCACCGTTAATCGAAGGAAATAATCATGAAAATCAAATCTAGAGCCGGCTTAAAAAAGATCTGTATTGTTTTTATGGTCATTCCGGGGCTTGTATGTGCAGGTGTCTGCATGGCTGGGGAACTTGCTTCTGCCGCCGCTTGCATGCCTGTTTCCCTGGCAGAATGTCTGATAACAGCCTTAGATACAAATCCTGGAATTCTTTCAGCCATGGATGAAACCATGGAGTCGCGGCAGCGTCTGAAACAGGCAGAAAGCAGGCGTTTGCCACGTATCAAGGCCGAAGAAACTTTTACCAGCTTTCGGCATGTCTCAGAGATTCAGTTGCCAGGTGCCGGCAGTATGCCATTGGGCAAGAAGCAGCTGCAATTGAAAGGGCTGAAACTTTCTCAGCCTGTCTATACTGGAGGTGCCATCAAACACAGTGTTAAAGCCGCCAGTTCTGAAGTCAAACTGCAGAAATACTTCGAAATCAGTCGCCGCGAAGATATGGTTCGCACTGTTGCAGAAGCCTGGTTCAGTCTGCTGAGTGCCCGTGCCATGGAAAAGGTCGCATCGCAGGCACTCGAAGATACTCTCAGCCATGAACAGCATGTTAAGAATATGCTTGAAGCAGGGGTTGTGGTACGCGACGATCTGCTAAAAATCCAGGTTTCTGTTCTCGAACGTCGCGAAAACCTTGTCAGGGCGCAGAATAGCATCGATCTTGCCCAGGCCCGGCTGTCGATGCTTACCGGTCTGGAAATAGATCCGCAGCTGATACCGATTCCCGATAATCCTGATACCACCCCGGAACTTGTTGAAGCGGCTGCCGTTGAACTTGCAACCCGTAGTCATCCGTTGCTTGCTGCTGCTCGCGAGTTGGTGCGCATCAAAGATTTCGTCGGCAAAGCGGCAAAGGGCGGGCTTGGGCCTGAAATCGCCCTTCAGTGGAACTGGAGTTCGGGAAATCAATTCAATAACGCTGTCGACAACTGGGATGCCACTGTATATGTCGGCCTGAATGTCTTTGATGCGGGGGAGACGAGAAGCAGAATTCGTGAAGCCAGGGCTGGCAAAAACAAAGCGACTCACGATCTTGAAGACCTGCAGCGCAATATTCTTCTGGCAATTCATCAGGCCACACTTCGCATTGAAGAGGCTCATGCACGATTTGAACTGTCAAGTCAGGCCGAGGCTCAGGCTGAAGAATCACTGCGACTTACTGAAGAACGATTTAAAGCCGGATCTGTGACTTCTCAGCATCTGCTGGATTCTGAATCGGCACTTGTTTCTGCCCGCCAGCGTCGCGTTACTGCCGGCTTTGACCGTGAGCTTGCCCGTATTTCTCTATGGCATGCTGCAGGCAGTCTTGAGCATGCGCTCTTGCCTTTAAAATAGTCATTTTCGCTTATGTCTCTGAAGATCGATCAGACCAGGAGTAAACCAATGCTTTTATTTGTTGCCAATCAGACAGCAGAATACTCATTATCTTTTGCAACGCAAAAAACAGCCGGTTTTGCATTGCTTATACCGGAGGATTCTTCTTTCAAAAAAATTAGCAGAAGACTTATATCTGTAATTAGTATTTTGGGCTTAATGTTTGTTGTTCAACCGACATTTGCCCAGGCTTCGGCAAAAATTGTGCCGGTTCGTCTTCTGAAGCCAGAAATCGGAACCATTCAATGGACTGAGCAGACCACTGGCGAACTGGTAGCACCTCAGCGCGCGGAATTGAAAATCAGAGCCAAAGGTTTTATCGGAACAGTGCATGTTCACGAGGGTGACCGGGTCAGAAAGGGGCAACCACTTGCTGAGCTTGATCTTGAGGAAGCGAATATTGCGCTTGATCATGCTGTTGCCAGTTTGAGAGCTTCTGAAACTCAGATCGAGGCAGCGAATGATGCCATAGAAACGGCCAGGGTTGGCCGTCAGCAGGCACAAATCCGTCTGGATACGGCTTCACTCGATTTTGAAAGAGCCAGAAGCCTGAGAGCCAAAGATACAATCTCGCAGCAGCAGTATGACCAGATGGAGGGCCAGTATAAGCTTGCTCAAAACGGTGTTAATGTTGCTGATAAGCAGATTAAACAGGCACAAACCTCTCTGGAAGCGGCAAAAGCCATGGCTGCCATCGCAAAGGTTGCGGTGCGAAAAGCAAAAAGGCACCTGGCAGATTCAATTCTGGTTGCGCCATACGATGGATTAATAGTTGCCAGATCGATCATGGAAAACGAACAGAGCGATAATCAGAGCATCACTATCGTCGATGATTCTGAACTGGAACTGACTTTGCGCCTGCCAGAACGCTTTCTGCCCTTCGTTTTGATTGGAACGAAGTTGCTGATACGCTCGCCACTGGTTCAAGAACCAATCTCAGCGAATATAATAACTGTTATTCCATCTATCGATCGAAAAAGCCTCACTTTTTCGGCGAAAGCAGTTATTTCAAACCCAGATCGAAAACTTAGTCACGGAGGTTATGCCGATGTAACGGTCATCATCAAAGAGGATCGTGCAGTTCCGGTGTTGCCTGCCAATATTGTTAAAATTACTGACGCGCTGACCGGTTCGCTCCAGTCCACTTCACGCGCTGGCTATGTATACACAGTTCGTGAGGGAAAAGCCTGCAAAACCTCTGTCACCATTGGCATTTCAAATAGCAGTCGCGTTTCAATTCTTTCGGGGCTTGATGCCGATACTTTGGTTGTGGAGCGAGGGTTTGAACAACTCGAAGATGGTGTGGCAGTATCAATACAAAATGAGGCAAGTTTATGATTCTTGCCGATACCGCTGTCCGTCGACCAGTATCGACAATCATGGCTTATCTGGCCATAGCTCTGTTCGGTGTTCTCTGTTATCTGGAACTTGGGGTTGACGAGTTTCCGGAGGTTGAGTTTCCGACAGTAACAATAACCTGCGTTTATCGTGGTGCCAGCCCCGAAACTCTCGAATCCAAAGTTGTCGATAAGATTGAAGAACAGATTGCAGCATTAAACGGAATTGAAAGCGTTAAATCAATCTGTGCCGAAAACATTGCCAGAGTTATTGCTCAGTTCAAGCTGAACCGCGATATAAATACTGCCGTTCAAGACGTGCGCGATAAGGTTGCAACCGTAAGAAACCAGTTGCCCGATGCCATGGATGCCCCGCTCATTGAGAAGCTCGATACCGGTGCTTTGCCTATTTTAACTCTTGCGGTGGCCGGCCCGATTCCCACCGCTGCGTTGTCAAAATATGTCAAAGATACTGTCAAAAATCGATTGCAAAGCATTCCTGGAGTGGGGGCAATAAAAGAGTTCGGAATCAGGGAACGCGAAATTAAGATATGGATAGACAATGACAAGCTTAATGCCCACCGCTTAACAGCTGCTGAAGTGGTTATGGCTGTAAAATCAAAGAATATCGAGATTCCCGCCGGAAAAATCGAAGATGAACGCCGTGAATTTGTTGTTAAAACCATGGGCGAACTCACTGATGTTGAAGCTTTCAAGCGGCTGACGATTGCAACTGTCAATGGTACAAGTATCACTTTGGGTGAGTTGGCGACAATCGAAGATGGCATCGAAGATGAACGTTCTGTAGGCATTATGGGTGGGCAGAACATCATGGGGTTGCAGATTCAGAAGCAGTCCGGGTCTAATGCGGTGCGCACGGCAAAACAGGTTAAGTCAGTCATTGAAGAACTTAATGCCAAGTCTCCTGAGGGTGTTAAAATCAGCATATCAGTTGACTCGACACCCTTTACCGAAGAATCGATACATTCTGTCATGGTTGATATTGTCGTTGGTGGTTTTCTGGCGGTTCTGGTCATTCTGCTTTTTTTGCGCAACCTGAGTTCAACCCTGATTTCAGCCCTGGCAATTCCGTCATCCATTCTCGCGTCATTCATTATCATGCGCATTTTCGGGCTGAGCCTGAATATTTTGACAACTATGGGGCTTTCACTTTCTATAGGTCTTCTCGTTGATGATGCAATTGTGGTTATCGAAAATATCTATCGCCACCTGCGCATGAAAAAAACACCGCAGCAGGCGGCCTGTGATGCTGCCGAAGAGATCGGTCTGGCGGTAACCGCCGCCACTCTTACCCTGGTTGCGGTTTTTCTGCCGGTGGCGCTCAT
>JAQUZA010000299.1 GCA_028691595.1 Candidatus Rifleibacteriota bacterium | reverse complement strand
TTCTGAAGCAATACAAAGCGATGAAGGAACAAGGACGATTTGAGGCCGACAGTTTTAAAGAAAGCGAAGATATTCGCCTGGCTGCCGATCAGGTTATCAACCAGGACATCATCAACAGGATAAATGGTGCGGATTATGAATCAGCAGCCATTTCTGCCGCGATTTCCATGGAAGAACGCGCTGTAAAAATTTATTCTGAACGCGCTGAATCTGCCGAAGACCCCGAAGAAAAGAAACTTTATACCTGGCTGGCCCGCTGGGAAAGGGCTCATCTGCATCGGTTGCTCGAGATCGATCGCATTATCAGCGAACGGATCTGGGCAGACAACAATTTCTGGCCTTTCTGATGCCCTCCTGAGGTTTTCGAAGCATCGTTAGATGCTTGCCATATATGTTTAACCGCCTGCAACCCCCGCAGGCGGTTTTTTTTGCCCGCAGTCTTCGATATCATGGGGTTGGCCCGGCGCAATCTGGCAATTGATAAAAAAAACTGCTTTCAAAGGCAGAGGCTGCTCTTAGATTGCGTCGAGAATCCGGGTTTTCAGCTCTACAAACTTATCTTCGCTGATAATTTCGTGTTCACGGAACAATCTGACAAAAATCAGCTTGTCTTCGATGTCAGGAATGCTTTCGAGGTCTTTTTCGAGGTCGAGTTTCTGCAGGTAGGAAGCGATGATGGCACTCTGCTCCTTGCTGCTGATGATTGAATTTCTGAGAAAGTGGTCCAGATCTGAAAGACCCTCAGAGATCTTGTTGACCCCAAGCTCAATAAAAATACTTTCGAAAAGGCCAATCTTTTTGGCCTTGAAGTCATCTATCTCGATCAGCTTGATTCTGAAAAGTTCTTTTAGCTTGTCGAGTCGTGGCAAAATGCTTGCCCGTCTTTCTGATACTGATTTGGTTTTTACTTCGGCATCTGCCATATATTTTGCTCCGCTTGTGTTTGTTCGCCAGAAGGCACCGATTTTCTGGTCTTCTTCCATGACGTGCTTTTTTACCCAGTCGATAAAATAGTTGACCAGTTCGAGAGGGGCCGGGTTATGCCCATCTTTCATCTGCAAAAGAATATCGGTTATTTTCTGGATGAGTTCGTTGTGAATTTCTTTATGCCGCGGCAGGTCGTCAAAGCCGATCGACTTCATCAGTTCTTCTTCTGCTGAAAAATGGTGCCGCGAATAGTTCACGATAAATTTGAGTGATCTGGCAAGCAATTCAGAAGAAATTCCAGACCCTGAGACCGACTCGAGCTCGTCTACGAGCTGAATGAGCTCTTTGTGCTGGTTGTCGATGGCTTCACAGCCTACACTCAGTGCGGGGTCCCATTTCATCACTGTCTGCTCCGTGGCGTAAGTCTCATTCTTTGACGAGATCTTTTAATGCTTTGATTTTCATGCTGTTAAGCATGGCTTCGGCTCTTTTCTGCTCTGCTTCAACCGCAATGACAACGGTCTGAATCGAGGTGTATGGAGCACCTTCTTTTTCCTGTCTTTCCATGCTGAACCCTGATTCATCGTGAAGTGGTTGCCAGTCTGAGCCGAGCAGAATGTAAGAGGTGCCTTCGACCCAGCTGTCGTTGTACATGCGCCCGTTTTCGACGCGATAAAAGACGGTGCCGTCTGCCAGGGTGCCCTTAACCGGTTCAGCATCGAAACCCTGGTAAAACTGGTTGATGCCGATTCTGATCACAGCTCTTGCATCTCTGGCGGCGAGTTTTTCGACGGTTTCTCTGAATTCGCGGTCGGTTTCAGAAAAAATTTCGTCGTTTCTGGCGGCAATTTCTTCGGCTCTGGCATTGAGTTTTTCGACTTCGGCCATGTTGCCGGCAGAAGCGGCGGCGGCAATCTGTTCGGCCAGGTCTTCGAGTTGCTTTACATCAACCTGTTCAGCGGCTTTCTGGCTTTCTGGAACCCTGGCGGCGAGGGCGGCAGAGATTTCATTGTTGGCGGCTTCGAGCTTCTGTTGATCGGCCCATTCAACATAATAATGGTGAACCATCGGAGCGTTTTCGGCACCAACGACAATTGACTCCAGCTCCTCCTGCTCATGCCCAGATTCATCGATTTTTTCCCAGGTGGTGCCGGTTGAAGAACTTGCTTCAAGGCAGGCCTGAATTGCCCGGCTGTAGAATTGTTTTTCGTTCTGGGTTGAGGGTCTGGTCTCTGAATCTGCGGTACAAAGGCATGCAACCATTGCCAGCAGCATTACGAGTATTGCTGTGTTCCTCTTCATGATGTTTGGATCTCCCTGTTAATTTTCGCCGTAAGTATAACCTTTTTGTGACAAAAAAAACAGTCGCAGACCCGGAGGTTCTGCGACTGTCTTCTCAGGTGGTAATTATCTGGGGTTGATGACCGGTTTCAGAGAATCACCGTTAAAAGTTTTTTCGAGTTCAAAGGGGTCGATTGCCTGAGCTGCATCTTCGGTGAAGGTGGTTGAATAGCGCATGCCGGCTTCGATAAATACTTCATGCCCGGCTTTTTTTGAAAAGCCGACTTTGCCGTTTTCAACGCTGACGACGGTTTCCTTTTCTGAGACATCGATGCGCAGGGTTGTGCCCAGAACTGTTGCCATACCCTGGGGGGTTTGAATTTTGAGCTGGCGGTTCTGTGGGGTTATCTTGTAAATGGCGATCCCGCTCATCTGCTTCAGTTCTTTTTCAGTGAAATTGCGGATTTCGAGAAAGGTGTTACTGCTGAGGCGAATCTGACTCTTATCAGAAATGATTTCGATATCGGCATTTGATTCTTCACCTGTTTTGATGGCATCGCCAGAACGCAGCATCTGCTCTGGAGCAGCGGTGGCAAAATCTTCTGAACTCGCCTGTTTAGAGGTGACCTGGCCATTTGTGGATGTTATTTTGACAACCGGGTCTCCCTGGCTGCCGCATCCGATTGCGATTGCCGCAACGAGTGCAACACATAAAACTGCAAAAACCTTAAATTTTCTGTTCATTTTTTTCTGACTCCCCTTTGGAAAAATCTAGAACCAGCAACGTCACGTCATCTTCGAAGCTGCGCCCCTGGGCATGGGCAGTGAGGCTCGTCAGCAGATCGTCAACGTCTTTTTCACAATTCTGGCCGACGGGCAGGTCGGCAACCATTTTATAGAATGTATCATAGCCGAGCATTTCGTTTGCCCAGTTCAACCCTTCAATAATACCATCCGAGTACACAAAAAGTTTTCCATTTTCTGGAATGCTTACTTCTTTTATCGACATTGGTTTTTTCTTTTTGCCAACCCCGAGTGGCAGCCCCGGCAGGGGTATTTCTGTGGCTGTCATACCACTTTTCATGACGGTGGGCAGATGGCCGGCAGAAGCCAGAGTCAGGGTGTGGGTTTCGAGGTTAATGATGCCGGCCACGGCTGACATCATGCGTCTTTTATTGGTCATACTGAAAATGGTATAGCTGATTTCCTGCAGCAGATTCTGAAGATCGAAGTTGTCTTTTTCGGCTTCGAGAATGACCACCGTTTTTGCAACAGTGGTGATCATACTCGCAGAAATGCCATGGCCGGTTACGTCGCCGAGCATGAAGAAGACTTTTCCATCGGGCAGCTTGAAAAAATCATAAAAGTCGCCGCCCGCGTCTTTTTGCGGAATGCAGCGGCCGTAACAGGTCAGGCCACGCTCATCGACAAGGTTGGCAGCGGGAAAGAAATTTCTTTGTATGGTACCGCAGATCTCGGCCTCGAGTATCTGCTGACGCAGCTCAGAAATTTCGAGAAAGCGCAGCAGCACGAATACTATAATGCCGGTGACGCTGTAGCCGAACCAGGTTAGAATTACCGGCGGGTGGTCGAGGGGCAGAAACGAGAAGAAAAAGAGAAAAACGGGCAACATCAGCCACGAAAGAATCATCTGCCTGATGTTGTCTCTTAAAAAGTCAGAGAACATGAACAGGGCCATGAATGCGCCTGCCAGGTAGTAGATCAACCTTCTGAAACCAGATTCATTGAGCAGCTGAAAATGGCCGGCTCCAAGGGTGACGATACTGTTGCAGATGATCTCGGGCCCGGGAATCGGGCCAAATGGTGACTGAAAGATGTCGTGAAGCACCTGGGCGGTGGCCCCGATAACGACTATGCGGTCTTTCAGCAGTTCAAAACTGTTTTCGTCTTCGAGCAGTTCTTTCATTGAAACCTGTTCGACGAAGTTTCTCGAGGCAGAAAAATCAAGCAGGGCCCGGGCATTTTTGCGGCTTTTTATTTCTTCAAGATGCGCGACAGGCATACCGATGAGGTTTAAGAGTTCCCAGACGATGTGGCGGCAGTCTACGCCTTTATCCTGGAGCAGAAAAGATCTTACCCGGCCGTCTTCATCGACAGACTGCCAGGCGTGGCCCCAGAACGCCGCATTGTTTTTGAGAATTTTAAGGGGTGGCTCAAACTTTATGTGACGGCCGGCCCCGATATAGCTCTCTTCGTAAAGGGCAACCAGGCCTGTTTTGCCCGTTTCGCTTATCGCTGCCGCAAACTCTTTGAGCTCAGCCTCGTCTTCGGCCATCTCTTTCTGAAAGAAAACGTCGATGATTACCGCCTTGGGCTGCCCCTCGCTGTTGATGCGTCTCAGGATTTTTGCCCAGTAAGACCTTGGCCACGGCCATTTGTGCGGAGCCTTTTCGTCGGCCAGGGTGGCTGAATCTATTGCCAGCAACAGAATCGGTGTCGAGATCGAAGACTGCACATACTCGGCATTGAATTTGATTTTAAGGTCTTTAAGCTTGTTGTCGAACGGC
>JAQUZA010000298.1 GCA_028691595.1 Candidatus Rifleibacteriota bacterium | reverse complement strand
CTATATTCTTTGGGGTCGTCTACGGCACCGACATTGGCCCAGGTCACAAAAGAAACGACCGGGGCATCATGGCGCGGCATGATAATGACCTTAAGGCCATTTTCGAGAGTGGTTTCGACCACTGATTTTTCGAGAGCCGAAAAATCGAAGGCCGGCGAAGCGAAAGCGAAGAACGGCATGAATGCCAGTAAGGCCGCTGCAAAGACTGCAAGGCGGATTTTTTGTGACAGCATCTGTTGCTCCTGTTTTTTAATATCTGCCGCTGAGTTTTTCGCGGGCTTTAACTGCAGCAGCAGAATTTGGGTATAAATCTATTACCCGATAATAATAACTCTTTGTGCTACCATAGTCACCAGAAATTTCATAGCATTCACCTGCCTGGAAAAGTGCTTCGGCAGCATTTTGACCCAGCGGAAATCGTTGCTGATACATGACAAAGTGCCCGGCACCCTCAAAAAGATGGTGACGGTTAGCAACGTTGATGCGACCAAAGGCCTTTTCTGTCTGTGCCAGAGTAAAAATTGCATCGGCAAGCAGCGGAGAATCTGGCCAGATACGAATAAAATTAGCAAACAGACTGATGGCAGTCAGATAGTTTTTCTGTTCCCAGCGAATTTTGGCTCGCCAGAAGGCGGCATCATCAGCATATTGAGAGGCCGGATACTGTTTGAGAAGCTGGTCAAAATAGATAACGGCGCTGTTAAAATTACCTGAGGCATATTTGGCATGGCCGTAATTGTAAAGATTGTAATCACTTACCGGGCCCTGATTGCCAGGATTCGTAGGCGGTGTGGGTGTTCCAGGGTAGCCCGGGTTGCCGGGATGCACCGGATTGCCTTGCCCACCCGGGTTATTGTTTTGGCCGCCGTTGCCAGGATAGACCGGGGTGCCGGGGTAGCCGATTTGACCGCTGTTTCCAGGGTAATTCGTGCCGCCAGGGTATTGATTAAGCCGGAAAATCGTAGTGGCAATAGCTTCTTCAGCCCCTGAAACCGGGATTGACAAGGTAAATAAAACTGCAAATAACGCAGCTGTAATAAGTCTTCGCATAATTTCTTGCCTCCATGCAGATTCCATGCATATTCAGCAAGATCTGTTCCATTGACGAAAACTGCCTCTGATGTGATATCATCTAAAAAAATAAAAAAAATAGCTGAAAAATTGGCGATTTGTGCCGAAAAAGTACCCGAGGCTGGTTCAGCTTTAAACTATTTTCAGGAAACCCTATGAAAAAACTACTGTTACCTGTCATGCTGGGTCTGTTTTGCGCCCCTATTGGCGCTGCAGAACCGCCCCTGCGTGAATTTGTCAGGGACCTCGGTTATCGTGATGATTTCATCAATGATAATCTTCCTAAAGAAAAAACCAGGCCACAGGTTGCTCCTGCCCCGATTAAACATGCTGACTCAACTCCCCGGCGCGAACTCATGCAGCCCGAAGATCTGCTGCACCCGAGAGTATTTCAAAAAAGCGAATCAGCCGCGATGATCCCGGTGCTCATGCGATACCACCGCGATAATCCGACATCAGATAAAATCACCCGCAAACTTGCGGTTACCTGCCTCAAAAACGGTCAGCAGCGCGAAGCCCTCTACTGGTACACCCAGACCTGGCAACGGGACCGTGCCGATTTTGAATCGCTCTGGAATATGGCAGCTATTTCTTATAGCCTTGGCGAAAGTGACCTGACCCGAAAATATCTCGAAGAATATGCGAAGCTCGACCCCAACAGCGCCTGGGGCCGCATGGCTCGCGAATTCCTCTCCGGGCGATTCTCCGGAAATGATTTGAGTCAGGGGTTTGAGGCCGGGCCTGGCCGGGTGGGCGAACCTGCCGGCGGCATCAGCGCCTCTAAAAATAAAGGTGTGAGTTCAAGCACTACCGGAAAAAACAGTGAAACCGGTAATGGCATTATGATAGTTGAAGGAAAAAGATATAACGTAGAATCTTTTGTCAGCTTTTACGACGAACAGAAAGATGTCGAAAGGCCGACAAAACTTAACGACGCACTGAAAGGGAAGTCCGGGACCAGTTCATCTGACAAAAAGGCAGGTAAGAATTTATCACTTGAAAAAGCCGTAATCGCAGAAGAGGTTAAAACCGGGGCTGCCGAAAGGGTTACGCCCAAAGTGGAGCCGGCATCTGTCGAAAGTGCAGAGCTTAAAACAACCGCTCCGCCATTGATTCCAGTCGCTTCAACAACAAAGTAAGTCTAAAAAGCATCGACCGCAGGCCCGAGGACCTGCGGTCGATGCTTTTTAGACAAGATGGTCGGCGCTTAAACCCGTCTTTTAAGACGCTGCAAGGTGCAGCAGGCCACAGCCGAGCTCGACACAGGCTCCGAGGGGTTGACGGCGAAGCTTTTCAAGTCTTGATCTGTCTTTAACTTTGAGGCTGCCTTTGATGGTTACCGTCTGCACGTGTAACTCTTCTGTGTCTTGCTGATAATAAATGCAGTTATTTGGCCCGAAAGATGTCTGGCTCAACGAAGCCGCACCTTTGAGCTGCTTCTGAAGCCAGCCCGTCAAGGCAATTTCGTCTATTTCACCTTCGAGATCGAGTTCGGGGCCCGGAACCGCGAAAATGGCAAAATCAATCTCATCTCTGTCAGTTGGCAGATCTTCGAGACGAGTGGTTTCGAGCAACTGGCACTCGGGCATCAACTTCATTTCGGGGGCGTGCTCTGAATAGACAAGCATGGGCACCACCACTCCGATTTTATACCATTCGAGGCGATAAAAAAAACTCCTGCTCTTACCTTCAGGCAGATGCCGAAAGTGGCTGGCAATTGCCGCATGAATTTCGAGCGGGTTAAAGATTTTCTGTCGGTTTAACAAAAACTTGCTTTGCTGCATTTTAACCTGCTCAGATAATCGAAGCGTCGGTTTCTCTTTCAACCGAAGTCTGACCGTCAAAGTCAGCCGATTTGCTCTGACCATCTTTTTTTGCAGCCTTTTCGTTCTTGCCTTTAAAAAACAGATACGCCATGATCGCCACCGGCAGAATGTAGAACCAGAAAAAGAAGGTCATCGGGCTTTCGATGCCCGGAGGGGTCGCTTCTGGTGCCCATCTGAAACGGTCCAGGTTGTAGAGAATTGCTATGATAGAGCTCCAGACAAAAAGAAAATTCGGTATTGCTTCGGCGGCACTCATGAGGCCAAGACCATTAGTGCGATCTTTTGTGAAAGGATAGAAAAGGTTGTTGCCCATGAAACCGGTAGAATCTTCAATTATATGAACCATCGAACCGAAAAGAATAATCATAGGGTAGAGAAGCCAGCGGGGAATTGAATAAAGCTCCGGATTGGCACCTTCAGGGACTGTCAGCCAGGTAAACAACCCCACAATCAGGGCAATAAGAATGCCGAGCGTGAAGCTGTGCGACCAGGTTCTGTGCCATGGCAGAAAAACGATTTCAACCTTGCCGCTGTCGCGCTTGACAAACTCAAAGCACGGGCCGGTCATGATGGCAATCTGCGACTTTTTATCGAACTGCTGAAAGAATTCGCAGTCGACTTTGACTCTGGCACTGGCTCGTTCGGGGTCTTTTAATTCAGTGCCTTCAAACGGCATCTGGCCGGTATCTACCTCCGGGCCAATTTCGACGACCACTTCACTGGTTTTTGAATCAAAAAACAGCGTGTAACTGCGCCAGCGATTTGAGGCAAGTTGCATGGTATGCAATTGAACGGTGCCGCGCCCTTCCGCGATCGCTTTTCTGATGGCTTTGGCCACCTCTTCGGCAATAACTCTGGCATCGAGATTGTCAGGGTCGGGCCGTATTTCGAAGTCAGATTTGTGAAAATAGCGTGCAAACTTGAAGTCAAGGGTGTCGGGCATGATCCCGAAAATGCCACCCAGGCAAAGTATGAATGACTGTTCCTGTGATGCCATGTGAACAGCCTGAGGAAAGAAACTGGCTACAGCGATACCGGAAATGAAATGAGTGAATCCCTTCATATCAGATTAACCCCAGAAATCTTAATACGTCGTTTCCGTAACCTGCCATATTCAAGCAGACCGGAAGCAGCAGAACACCCATAAGGTTCATTCTGCGCGCCTGAAACATTACGGGCAGCAGCCCGATACCTGTAGATACGGCCATGATTGCCATGCCGCCCCAACCGGTGAAACTGTATACACCAGGAATTACTATTGCCAGGGCAATGACTGAAACCCAGTGATACGGAATCTTTTCGACCATTTTAATGCAAAGTCTTGTGAAAGGCATGAGCATCAGAAACGCCAGACCTGCAGAAAACAGCATAAGCCCGACAAAAAGAGCGTATTCTTTCATTGTCAGAACCGATACGACGGGGGTGACGATCCAGGCCAGGCCACCACGGGTTAGACTCAACCCCGGAATAAAAAACAGCAGAAATGAACCGACATAATAGACGGTTTTGCAGGTGCCATAAGACATTACAAACAGCCTGCCATCACGCTGAGCCGTGGCATGGCCCGCCATGAGCCCACCAACGCCGGCCGTCACGATCGGAACATAAGCTGCAAAAAATCCGCCGAGAAAACCACCAAAAGTTCCTCTGACAACCAGCTCCCAGTCGAGTTCCATTGAAGGTGATTCGTGCTGTTTCGGTATCGAGCCGATATTGATTATGTTGGTTATCAGCCATGGAATAGCGAACAGGCCAACAAAAACCGGCGTAATGGTCTGAAAGGCAAAATCGACCGGAACCATGGTTTTAGCCATGACGATAAACCCAAGCAGGCCTGAAAGCAGAAAGGTCACAAGGCCT
>JAQUZA010000297.1 GCA_028691595.1 Candidatus Rifleibacteriota bacterium | reverse complement strand
GGGTTGCTTTTTCTACAGCGATTCGCTTCGCTCACAAGCTTCCGAAAAAGCAATCCCGTCTTCTCGCCTCGCACTGATCGTTTCGACTGCCTATCACCTATCGAAGCATCTCACAACGAATGTCTTCCATCCTTGAAGGTTTCGATGCGGTGGGTAAACAGTTTTTCGCTGGCGGGGTCCATCAGATGATAGACTGAGAATTCGAAAACCTGGCCCATCTTGATGTCTGAGGGCGAGAACGGAAAAGCCAGATTGCCGGCGGTCGAAATGCGCCCTTCGTAACCGTAATGCAGCAAGGTCGAGCGGGCGACGCTGCACAGGGTGTCAGCCTGTTCCTGGGTGTCACACAGGGATTCAATTATGATACACAGTTCGTGGGCCGGCGGGTTCTGCAGTGGTTCAAGCGGGCCCATGACACCATTGCGACCGTACACATGAAAAAACAGCTGCTTATCACGGTTTTCGTCAGGCGACATTTCCCTGAGTTGCTGTTTGACTTCGCCGAGAATCTTTTCAATACCGGCAATCATTATCGGGTCACGGGTGCCGGCAATACTGATGCTGCGGAAACCAATCGGGCGGGCACCTTCAAGCTTGATCAGATATTTCGGCGTCGGTTCAAAAACGCTGCCCTTAACTTCAACGCGGCCGTCACCAAGGTCTTTGAATGAGCAGCCTTCGAGGTTGATCGAGCCACCCGGGCCGGGCAGATGATAAGGGTCTGATTTTTCATAAAGGGTATGGGCAGCGGCCGACTCGCAGGTGAACTTTCGTTTCGGGCTCAAAGCCTCAAGAATAAAGGAATCTCTGGTAAGAATACCCATGGCACAGTCAGCACCTGAGCCCGGAGTCGCTGCTATGGCTGCGCATTCAAGAATCTTGCCCATGTGCAGGGCAAGGCCTTCCGAATAGCCCTTCATAACCGGCAGAGCGGCAAAACAGGCCGGGTCATAACAGCGCCCGGCCAGCACTACGTCGCAACCATCCTTGAGGGCTTCAATGATCGGTTCGATACCAATCTGAGCTACCAGATAGGTGGTTTCATCGATCAGGCTCTCAGTAAGTTCAGGCACACAGGCCAGCGGGCTGATGCGGCCTTCATGCAAAGCCTTTTTTACGCTTTCTTTGCTGACATCAGACGGAATTACCCCCATCTTGAAGCTCAGCTTCTCTTCAGCAGCGATCTCAACAATGATCTGACGGCACCACTCAAGATGCACAGATGCCCCTGAACCGCCTGCTGTGCCGACCACTACCGGGATTTTGTTTTTAACGCCCTCGCGAATCATGTAGCGCAGGTCACGTTTAACAAAAGCCCTGTCGGTAAAAGCTTTGCCGGCACCAAGATAGTATGGGCCCGGGTCAGTCGAACCGGCATCAACGCCGATTAGATGTGGTTTGCGTTCCATGCCCCTCATAAAAGAGGCCTCAGGAAAGCCATACCCGAGAATAGCCGTAGGCGAAAGTACTCTGAATTCTTCGTTGTTGCTCATCTTCATTTTACCCCGTTTCTCAGGCGCAGAATGGCGATAATGCGCTCAAGTTCATTATTTACGATCGTGAAACCTTCATCGAAGCCCATGCCCGGCTTGGCAAGCATACGCTCGGCACGTGCAGCAACGGCCAGATGCACACACATTTTTGCGGTGTTATCGGTTTCGTTGCAGGTGCCGCCCTGATAGGCTTCCATGCCATGCTGGCGGCAATATATCACGCTTTCGACGATATTGTGAATGCCGCCAAGGTCTGGAGTCTTTATCTGAACCATGTGGCATGATTTCGCATCGGTGAAGTCCCTGACATCTTCGAAGGTATTGCACCACTCGTCAGCAACGATTTTTACCGGTGAACCGATACTGCGCAAGCGATCGGTAATCTTTTTAAGGCCTTCGATCTGCCGCTGTTTTTCTTCCATGTCGACCGGACCTTCGATGTAGAGATTCAGGCCGCCGGCATCTTTCTCGAGCGATGCCACGTAGTCGGCAACCTTTTCCATGTTGTTGTCGAATATCTGCCCGATGGTGCCATAAACGTCGATGTGCAGATCTGGGCGGTAAGTTTCACTGGTGCGTAACTGTTCAACGCGCTTAACAAGCCAGCGCACATAATCACGAAGCTTTTCGCCGTTGCGGCCAAGCTTTTCTTCGACATTGTTGATCAAACCATGCGGCAGCACTTCGATGCCCTTGAGAATCATCTTATCGACGTTATCATAGCGGTTGTCGCCGGTCTGACCAAAAATCGGCACCCGCTCGGCGATCACCGGCAGATTGTATTCCTGACACACCACTTCACAGGGAATCAGCTTCAAAGCCCTGGCGCGGGCATCGAGCAATGCCTGAGTCAGACCATATTTTATGGCAGAATGCAAAGGCCGACCCTCGATGATCAGCTCAGAAAAATGCTTTGCCATTTCCCTGAAAGTGCCTATTTCAAGGCCCTCAAGCAGCGGCCTGATATGCTTTTCGAGAAATGGAACATACTCTTCGGCAAGAAAAAGCGGGTCGCGCCCGCCGGCACCTGAATACTGCACGGCGGCACAGTCGCCGCAGGCAATCTGCCCGTCTTCAAGCATCAGCAGAACCGAAATGCTCTGCCCGGCCTGTCTGATGCGTGAAAAGCCCGGAGTTACCGGTTCGCCAACATAGACAAAACCGTCGTGCGCCGCGCCATTCTTGATGGCACGCTGGTCGTCAAAGAAAAACGCCGAATTACCTTTTGCGAACGCTGCTTTAACAATTTTCATCTGGGTCTCCCAACTAGTGCGCATTTGCTGATTGCATAAATATCATCCGTCACCATCTGGAAACAAACGCTGCGGCCCTCTGCCCTGGCGCGTTCTTCGAGCTTTTCGCGATGGTAGGCCATGATTTCGTCATTCAGGGCGAGATTGCCCTTGTTGAAAACTCTGATGTAACCCTGATTGTCGCGCATCGGCAGAATCTTGCCATGATTATAAATCGAGGGCGCGAAGGGCACATCCATGGCACCGGCCTCAAATGCCGCTACTACACCAGCTTCAATATCGCCGTTGCCGAGGCGGTAGATGGTTTCCATGATACATCTGACCTCTTTTTCGATCTGCTCGATTTCGAGCCGATGTTCGGTGCCAATCGGAAACTTCTGGTCACGCAGCATGCTGACTGCCTGTCGTGTGCATCTGAGGCCCTGGGCATTGGCTTCTTTGGTCGGAATACCCATGGCTTCATGCGGCGACTTGACGATAACTTTGTCAGCACCGGCAAGAACGGCAACAGACGCACCCCAGCTGATAACCGAGAAGGCCTTGGCCTCATCTTCAGGGAAACCGCCCATCCATTGATGGAACACAGTCGTAAGTTCGTAATCATCGAAACCCTCACGGGCGAAGAATTCACGCGCCAGAGTCTTGAGCGAAATCAGGGCGGCGATATCCTGAAAAAGGTTGCCACCCTGACCATAACCAAGAGTAATAGACTTTACGCCCTGACGCAGAGCCAGAATTCCTTCGACGATGGCCACCACATGGCTGACGAATGGCGGCACCAGAGTGCCGGTCAGTGGGCCAAAAGGCTCACGATTAATGTGTATGCCGTGCTCTTCATAAATGCCAACAAGGCGGTCAACATATTTCCAGTCATCGATAGACTTCTGCAGCGGAACCTTTTTGGCATAGGGGATATTATAGGAAATACCGCCGCCTTCATAACTGGTAAAGCCACCGGCAAGGGTGATTTCGGCCAGAAGTCTGGCATCAGGGGTGCCGTGCCGAACCTGAATCGGTGATTTTACTGCTTCGGTAACCTGCCGGCAACCGACGAGACCATGATTAACAGCTGGAAACCCGTTCAACAGTGAAGTTCTGGCCTGCAAAGATTTTTCGATGCCGACCGCGGCTTCCTGGTAGCGGTTCTGGCGGGTATAGGCATCGATGGTTGTTGGTAGAAGGTCTGCCCCGCCTTCGGTTTCGAGGTATTGCAGCAGATTGATGTGATCTTGAATCAGAGCAACCCCGGCCCTCGGCTGCAACAGGGTCTGACCGGCCTGCGAAGCTTTGCGCATGGCAACCGCAAAGTTTTTAATTTCCGGAATCGTTTTTTGGTAAGCGATACCTTCTTCAAGACTCAGATTTTGGCCGGTTGACCAGGTCTGCAGAATTTCCCGGCGGATTTCGTTAAATTTTTCGAGGCTCAACTTTGATGAACTCACGTTGTCAGGGCTCCTTGACTTGATAATATTGCGTCTGCGCAAGCGAAGACACGGCTGTTAAAGCGCACTGTCGCGGAAACTTTTCCGCCAGATTACCTAAAAGCGGAAGAATGTAATCATTATCTGAAAAATAATCGAACCGTTGCGGCAGTAGCGGCAGTTTTTCGGTCTTGATAAGCGGTCGATCGGGAATAGCCACCTGATCACCGGCTCTGCCCATTGCTGCAAGATAGCCGCCGGTGCCGATCACTCTGGTTACCCGGCGCAGATCTTTGCCTGTTTGAGCCCAGATCGGCCCTTTAGTGGTAAATATCTCTTCAATGCTGCCGGCATGGCGCATCAGGGCGTGATAAAGGCAGGCTCCGGCCAGCAGGCTGTCATAATGTTTTTCGATTGAGTTTGCCGGCAGATGACCGGTATTGGCAGTCAGATCAGCAGCGTATTTTTTCAGGGCTGCCATCTGTTCAGCAGAAAAATCAGAAACTGCGGCCAGGTAAGTCCCGGCAGTTTCAAAAACGGATTCGGCGCTGACTCGCATGCCGAGATCACCTTCAACCGTTCGCTTCAGAGCGGGTTCGACGAAACCCTTCATAACCGT
>JAQUZA010000296.1 GCA_028691595.1 Candidatus Rifleibacteriota bacterium | reverse complement strand
TGTCTGCCCTTTCGTGCCGGTGGCCAATGTCAGCATGGCTGAATGCGTCGAAATCTCTAAAAAGTTTGCCCAGCGCGCCGCCAGCGAATTGAATGTTCCCTTTTATCTCTATGAACATTCGCAGGAGCTCGAATACCGTAAGAAACTGCCGCAGATACGCAAGGGTGAATATGAAGGTCTGGCCGAAAAAATAAGCAAACCTGAATGGAAGCCAGATTATGGCCCGGCGGAATTCGTGCCGACCTGGGGTGCCACCGTTACCGGCGCAAGGTTCTTTCTTGTGGCATATAACGTAAATATTCTTGGCACCAATAATCAGGCGCACCGGATTGCTCTCGACCTGCGCGAAGCAGGCCGCAGCCCGACTGAACCCGGACGGTTCAAAGAACTCAAGGGCCTTGGCTGGTTTGTTGATGAATACAACATGGCGCAATGCTCATTCAACCTTAACAATTACAACATCACCGCTCCTCATGAAGTATTCGAAGCGGTCAAAGACGAAGCTGCCAAAATCAATGTCGGCGTTGCCGGTTCTGAGCTTGTCGGGCTCATTCCGCTCGATGCCATGCTCAAAGCCGCAGATTACTACATCAACCGCGAAAACCTCTTCATTCTCGACGAAGAACAGAAAATCAAACTGGTAATTGACCGTATGGGTCTGAATTCTGTCTCGCAGTTCAAGCCCAGAGAGCGCATTATCGAATATATCATCAGGGAAGAACCCAACGAACCGCTCGCCAATATGAGTACCCGCAAATTTATCGAAGCTATCAATGCCCGCACTTCGGCACCGGGCGGCGGTAGTGCTGCTGCTGCCATTGCCGCGATCGGCAGCGGCCTGGGAGCCATGGTTGCGAAGTTGACCTACGGGGTGCGCAAATTTGAAAACCTTGAACCACAATTGCGCCAGATTATCCCGGTGCTGCACGACACGACCATGCAGTTGATACCGATGATCGATGCCGATACCAATGCCTTCAACGACTATGTTGAGGCAAGTCGCCTGCCACAGACAACTGAAGATGAAAAGAATCACCGCTTCGAAAAAATGCAGGCCGGGCTCAAAAAAGCGATTGAGGTTCCCCTTACCACCATGAAAATCGGCAATTCAGCCTGGGAAAAGATGCTTGAAGCTGCAAAATGCGGCAACATTGCCTCCAAATCAGACCTGCAGGTCGGTGCCAGGGCCCTGGAGCTCGGCATATGGGGCGCTTACCAAAACGTCATGATCAACATGGCCGGCATTAAAGACGAAAAGTTCGTCGCTGAAATTACCGCCGAGGCCGAAAAAATCAAAACCCGCGCTGCCAGCCTATGCAACGAAGTCCTGCAGATACTCGACAGCCGAAAAGACTAAAAAAAGAACAAAAAACCGCCAGACGATTCATCGGCTGGCGGTTTTTTTTCGATCGTCAGGGAATCAACTGTTTTAGAACACTGAGCGAATTGCTCATTCCTGACAGTTTAAGCTGCAGAGCGATGCCAATGGTATGAAAAACATTCAGCAGCAGAATGATCGCCAGACAGAGTATTGTGGCCAGAATAAGCCTTTTACGCGGCGAGCGCGAAGGCTTATCGGGGTCTTCGTCACGACTCCCAGGAAACCATGAATCAAAAGTCATTATTGCGATGGTCATCGCAGCAATAAAAGTAAAAATGGTTATTTCAAAGCTCTTCTGACGTTCAACAATATCGAGAATACTGCTGTCAACCCTGGCCGAAAGAGCAGAAATCTGCCCGGCCAGGCCAAAGATCTCAGGGAAATTACCCTGAACAAGTTGAGTGATTATAATAGCCCCGACCGAAAAAAACCAGGCAACTATATGTGCTGGTCGGGCCTTTTCGGGTTTGCCGCGTTGATTTGTCTGGCCGGCATTCCAGGTCAACCACAGGCCCATGAGCCCGGGCAGAATCATCAGGCGGGTGTTTCCCCAGGCCATTGAACTGATAAAACCCATCGAAATTGAAGTTTTCTGGATGCTGGTTCTGGCCTTGTCTGGCATCAGCATGGTAACGAGAGCCAGGCCAAGAAACAGCACCGAAAGAAGGCGCTTATTCGATTCGTCAGCGACAAATAGAATGGCGATGGCAGTGATCAAAAAGCAGACCAGAAGAGTTAGATCACGCCGATGATCGGGCCTTTCATAATCTTCCTGAAGGGCCATGGTTGCGACCTTTGTTTCTTCGCTGGTGGGTGGCGGAATATCGAGCGCCTTCAATCTGACGGTCGCGTAGCGTGAATGATGGGCAATTTCGAGCAGTTCACCAAGATTGGCCGGCCTGATGGTGCGCAGCAGAAAAACTCCTGAATCCTGGAGTGCAATGTTGCCGCTGTGTATCATTTCTGAGATATGCTGTTCGGCGAGGGTCGGCGAATACCTATGCAGACCCAGAACCGCATTGGCACGGACCCGGTTATCGGAAGAAGTGGCAAGTTCGGCGAAACGCTCAGCGAGATCAGGGCGGTCAAACTCGCACAGAGCTTCAATAGCGTTGGCAACAATGCGAGAATCTTCGTGTTCCAGATACTTTTCGAGTGTTTCTGGAATTCTGGGGTGATCGATACGGCCAAGCAGTCGTAAAAGATATGAAACCTTGTATTCGTCTTTTTCTTTGCCCAGAAAATCAAGCAGAGGTTCTGTCAGGGCTGCATCACCGCTTTCGGTGAGTCTGTCCATCGCTTCAAAAACGACATATCGACTGCCAAGGCGCATTTTATGCAGCAGAATTTCACGGGCGGTAAGCTGTTGCCCCTCTTTCAGGTCAAGCTTAAAAGGTTCCTGACTTCGACCTGAGTCAATCTCTGGAAACGAATCAAGAATCTGATTACGGGCCCGACGGGCAAAATAGCGCACCCGGGTATCGGGGTGTACAATTGCTTCGACAATGCGCGGCATCAGTTCTGTCGCAAGTTCGAGAGTTAGCGAGCTTTGCTGACTGAGAAAATCAAGAGCGAAAGTTCGTTCTTCGACGTTTTCTGATGTCAGCGATTCATCGATAATCTGGTGCCATCTGGGTGGCAGGGTGTTTTCCTGTGACATGATTCTGGTCGGAGGCTATTATACATGAAGCAGGGCAAAAAAGCTAAGCTTTGCATGCATGGGGGCTATAATGTTAAACTGTTGAACGGTAATTCAGCCCGTGGGCATTCTCTTGAAAGGGTATAAAGAATGAAATCAAAGTTTTTTTGCAGAAGTTCGTTTTTGCTGCTGGTGGCGTTTCTGCTCTTGACATGCGCCAATACTGACGCTCAGATCAGGGTAAACACCGATCGTAGTCTGGGTGCTGATATTCATGTGGCAACCCCAAAACTCGAAAAAATCAGTTTTACCGCCGATGGTCAGGAATTTACCGGCCTTTATATGCGCCATGCCAACCTGCTTGTCGAGAAGAAGAAACCCGCCCTGCCCGTGCTGACCGGTATGGTAATGATTTCTCCCAACCAGAAACCAATACTTGAAGTAATCAAAAGCAAGTTCACCGAAATTTCCCTCGATAAGCCCGTAGTACCGTCACGCGGAGCAATTCTGCGTAATGTCGACCCTGCGACCGTGCCTTTCGTTAAAGGCCCGATCTATAAAAAAGATGCCTGGTTTCCGGCTGATTCAGAAGTCATAACCATTTCAAAACCTTTTATCTTCAGAGAGACACGCGGCGTTCGTCTTGAAGTAATGCCGGTGCAATATAATCCTGTAACCGGCAAACTTCGCATCTATACGAGTATCCACGCCAAAATCAGCTATGACGGCCCGGGCAAAATCAATATTCAGCGCGGTCGTTCTGAGTTATCACGTGCATTTGCCCCGCTTTACCGCAAAGCATTTTTGAATTTTGCCTCTGTTCCGAGGCGACTTTCTCCGGTTGACGAAAATGGCCGCCTGATAATCATTGCCGCTGACGAACTCAAGGCAGCAGCGGCACCCCTGGCCGAATGGAAACAGAAATGCGGTATCAACACCATTCTGGTCACCACTTCTGAGCTGGGCGGTGCCAAAGCCGAAAACATCAAGGCTTTTCTGCAGCAGCAATACGATGAAATCGGCTTTTCGCACGTAATTCTGGTTGGCGATGCCGAACAGATACCCACCAACAAAGGCGAAAACGAAAAAGCTGATTCAGACCCGGTTTATGTCAAACTTGCCGGCGACGACCATGTTCCAGATGCTATCATCAGCCGAATCTCTGCGGCAAAACCTGAACAGGTTTCTTATCAGATTGCCAAAATCATCAATTACGAGCAATACCCCGCAGAAAGCGATGACGCAGCCTGGTATACCAGGGCTCTGGGCATAGGAAGCAGCGAAGGTAACCCGCCAGATTTTGAATACATCGAAGAATTGCGCCAGGCGCTTTTAACATCTAAGTTCAGCGAAGTCGATACTGCCTACGATGCAAAAGCTGCCAGCGGCAACACCGGCAGTGGCGGTGGCTACGATGGTTACCCCTACCCCGGCTCCTACCCCGGCTTTCCCGGCATGAACCCCCACTTTCCCATGCAACCGATGCCTTACGCGGTGAGCGCAGATCGCAACACCAGCTCACGTGGCACCCTGAAAGAAAAAGTCTTCGAGTCTGTAAACAAAGGTGTTTCGTTAATCAATTATATGGGTCATGGCTCGACAAGCTCATGGGCCACTTCTGGTTTCAGCAACACCGACTGTAGCAAGCTCACCAACGGCTTAAAACTTCCGGTTATCGTCAGTGTTGCCTGCGTGAATGGTAATTTTGTTGGTAAAGACTGCTTTTGTGAAGCCTGGATGAACAGTGGCGACATCGAAAACCCACGCG
>JAQUZA010000295.1 GCA_028691595.1 Candidatus Rifleibacteriota bacterium | reverse complement strand
AATTTATGACCTCGATGCCAAAGACAACCCCGGCGGAATTTATAATCTTGGTGATTATGCCTTTGGTTCTTCCGTAAGGATAACCGGGTTTGCTGAATTTGAAATTCTTCCTGAAGATGAGTATACGCGGGTAGGTAAGAATTACGACTCGGGTGATGCCGGCGATCTCGGCCCGGTTCAACCCGGTCAGGTTCGCGGCAAGTTTCTGCGCTATATCATTGAACCAGGTTCGATTCCCTGAAACTTGTCAGCCTTAATGTTGATCGGCACAGGGCTCAGCGCCGAAACAGGAGCAGCTTATGCAAAATATTTTCATTCTAAAATGGCTTGAATCGAGACGAGGCAGCATAATGCTTATGACTGCCGGCGTGGCTTTGCTCATGGTAGGCATCACCGCTCTGGTAACCGATGTTGGCTACCTTTATTACAGTCAGGCGAGATTGCAGACCGCAGTAAACGCCGGCTGGAAAGCCGGCTTCGACCGGATGATGGACATCCAGAAAACCGGCAAAAGCTTCAAACCCGAAGATGAAGTTCTGGTCAGAGAGCACGTTAAAGAGGTCATGAAGAGTAACGGCTTCACTGATGCCGAGTTGAATGATCTTGAAGTTACTTTTCCGAATTCCAGCAGCCTGAAAGTTAAGTCAAAGCAAGCCATAGGCCTGTTCTTTGCGAGGGTTTTCGATATTGAATCGGCAGATGTGGCTGCGGGTCGTGACAGCACCGACAATGGTGCCGGCATCGTTCCCCTGGGTATTCCGCACGGGGTAACCAAAGACTTCAGCAAAAAGCTTTATTCATGTGCCATGTTTAATGAAACCCAGGGTTTTGCGCCCGGGGTCGAATACATTCTCAAACTCGGCTCTGGCGGTGGCAACGTTCCAATTCCACCAGGTGCCGACGGCCTGAAGATGATACTTGTACCCATGGATTCAGGGTCTCAGACTGCGGATGGCTTCCTGAAAGCCTACGGAGCGGCGTTCTGGTGTCTCAGAATCGCTGATGGTACCGACATTGGTTTTGTTCCGGTCTACTGGCTTCTCGGCTACCGGGGTGGTGCTTTCATGCTTCCCTATCATGCCGATGTAATAGCCAAGCTTAGCAGCCTAAGGGTCAACTGGCAGCCTGTTGAAGGTTCAGCAGCTGTTCAGGCCATTTTTGATCTGGTAAACCCAAATATTCTTGAGCTTTATGACCGGCCGCGCGTCGCTGTTTATTCATCACAGGACGACATCGACCCGGTAGAAGAGGTTCTGCAACTTGCGCAGATACCCTACGGCGACTACAGCATGCCCAATGGCTGGAAACGTAGCGAAAATTACAAAGCCTCACTAAACGAACATATTTATGATGATGAAATACTCAACGGTGTACTGGCAGATTATCACTGGCTGCATCTGCATCACGAAGACTTTACCGGTTTCAATGGCGGCTGTGGCTACTACGGAGACAGCTGCAGAGACTTTATGAATGCCGGCCGTCTGGGAGCCAAGGCATCAGACGCGCTAAACCGCATGTGTACTTATTGTGCCAGCCAATACACCTACAACAAGTTCACGAAGAAGTATGAGTGGGCCGGCGATTATTCGAGTGGCTCATGTTTGAACAAAAACCGGCGCTGCGCCGAACGTTCAGGCAAAAACGGCATACTTTATCGCAACGATGCCGGGGTTACTATGTGCGGTTCAACGAGCTACCCACAGTGCCGCGAATACGCACGCCTGATCAACATTGCCAACGCTCACGGCTTCACCAGTGATGCCAACTCTGAACCCAAGCCGAGAACTCCGGTAAGCACCGGCGACAACGGGCCTGGAATATCAAGCACCCAGGATGGCTGGTTCAACAGAGCTACCAGGGTTCAGAAAATGAAATTCCAGGTGGTTCGCAATATTCGCGGGCATGTCGAAGCAGGCGGCTTTCTGTTCGCCCAGTGTTTTGCCCCCGAAACACTCGATATTGCCCTGTGGCAGGCCGAAATTCACGATGGCATACCACCTCTCGATGCATTTGCTTCATGTTTTGCCTTCACGGGCTACGATTACCGCCGTTTTCCGATTAAATCGGGGGCCAGCTATTATTCGACCATCAACGCCCTTATCAACCCGGGCAGCAACGTACCGTTCGATCTGCTTGCCCCCCTCGATGCCAGATGTCAGAACCATGGTCTGTGGCCCGACACCGGCACCGGCCATACCAATGTCTTCAGACATGAGCACATCAAAGGCGAATGTACCATTCTCGGTAACCGCAAAAGTTACTCCTCTCAGGCCAAGTATCTCAAAGGCAAACGTGGCAATGGTGAATTTACCTTTCTTGGCGGCCATTACCACAAAAACACCGAAAGCAAACGCCTGGTTCTGAATAACATTCTTCTCGGTTCACTGGTCGAAAAAGAAGTTGGTGGCGAGCTCCCGCCCCCTGAAATTACCGGCAAAAACAAGAACAACTATGGGCCGCTTGACCCCGACAACAGCTTGAGCGGTGGTGCCAACGATTACCGCGACCGCTTCATGTATGGGGTGCATATTCCCATAGAGGTCAACGACCGTCTGGTGACCGAATCGGGTAATATGGCCGGCCCAACTGCTCAGGCAGTAGATTTCCGCATCAACGGTGATGCAACCTTTGCTCCTAATCGCAGAATCATCGTTCCGATCACTGATATCGGCCCTGAAATAGGGGTCAATAACCCGCATAATGTGGGTATCGATACGATCTACGATCTTCAGGGCCAGGACCACCCCGACGGCCTATACCGGCCAGAGCAATATGACTTTGGCTCATCGGTCAGGGTTATCGGCTTCGCTGAGTTTGAGGTTCTTGACCCGGCTGAGTATACCCGTGACGAAAAAGACGGTCTGACCTATGAATCCGGTGATGCCGGCGACCTGGGCCCGTACCAGCCAGGCCAGGTGCGCGGCAAATTTATCAGATATATAGTCAACCCGAACGAAGTTAAGTCACTACTTTACTGAACTCATAAAAATACCCCGGCGGAAATATTCTGCCGGGGTATTTTTTTATAACTTAGATCAGAAGACTAGTCCTCTGTCAACATTGAACATGCAAAATCAGCGTCCTCGATGTCATCCCCGCGCTTGTCCCCGAAAGGGGGAAAGCGGGGATCTAAGCCTTTAGAGATAAGATTCCCGCTTTCGCGGGAATGACGGAATTACTACATATTCAAGTTTGACAGACCACTAGTCTGTCAGGGCTACTGCTTCGATCTCGACCAGGCAGTCGAGAGGGAGTTTTGCCACCTGCACGCAGGAACGGGCGGGGGGTTCACTTTTAAAACGTGAGCCATAGATTTCGTTAACTTTAGCAAAGTGCCCAAGGTCTTTTAGAAAGATGGTGGCTTTAACAACCTTTGAAAAATCAGAGCCGGCGGCCTTGAGAACTGCTTCAAGGTTTTTCATGACCTGTTCGGCCTGGCCTTCAATGTCGGTGGCTTCAATTTTTCCGGTTTCGGGCACGATGGGCACCTGCCCTGAGGTAAATACCATCCCGTTGATCTTTATAGCCTGAGAATATGGCCCAATTGCAGCTGGTGCCTTATCAGTAGAAATAACTGTTCGTTTCATAACAACCTCCTGTAAGATTTTCTAATATCTACCAGAGAACCCCGCCAAGGTCAAACGCATTAAATTCCTGAATTCCGTGTCTGCGCCCGGAATGACGGAAAAAGACTGCATCATTCCCGCGAAAGCGTCTGTCGATTTAATCAGCAATTTGATGTTTAATTTAATAAAAACCAGTTTTAAACCATTCCCAGGCGCAGATAGAAGACGGGATTATTGCGCCAGGACGGCGTTTATGCCATGGCAGCACAGGATTGTGATTGCCATGGTCTTTTTCGTAAGCTTGTGATTTGCGCAGGAAGCGCTTATGCAACTTGCGCCAGGATGGCAAGCAAGTTGTCGAACGAAGTGAGGGTTTGCCGAAGGCAAAGGCCAGCTCTGAGCCAACCCTGGAGGCACCCGACAGCATCTATCCTGACGCTGTCGAGTATAACCGACCTCCTGTCGGCAAAAAGTATTTAAGCAGGAAGCTTTTATGTCGCGTGAGCCAGGACGGCGGCAAGCGACTCCCGGCTGATAGCTGCGCCGTCGAACCGGTAAAAAGCATCTAATAACGCTTAAATCACATCTCTAAGAAAATAAACCGATAGACCACGAGGCGAGAATCAGTTTCAATTGCCAATCTAAGGCATTTTAGTGCGATTGTCCTGGAACTTAATGGAAATTGGTTATTTTTTTTCAGGAAGCTGACGATACGGCACAGAAGCTACGGGATCAATTTTTCATTTCGTTTGAAATTTGGCCCCCTGACGATGTACAATCAGATCGTGATACTGAAGGAGATAACCATGAACAAAACAGCAAGCCGAATGGTATTTGCAGCTTTGCTTGCGGCACTGTTCACCGCATCGCCACAACCCGCCCCGGCTGTCCAGGAGATCAAAGAAACCAGCATGCTGTCGAGGTTTCTTGGCGAGAACTTTGAGTATATCAAAAAGATCCTCAAACACTCACACCAGATGCAACACGAAGCGCGGCCCTTCACGGTTAAAAGACATCGGGAGCGATTCAGATTCGAACCGGGCGATAAGCACCCCCGTGAAATAATGATTCTGGCGCGAAAAATGTCGGCCAGATTCAAAATGATCAACGGTCTGCTCTACCATACCGACATCCCGTACCGGGAGCTACTCTTCAAACAGACTCTTGAAACAGTTGAAAGCATGGTAACCTTCAGCAAGAGAGCTATCAGAGCGAACAAAGATTACAATTACGCATTGTATCTGGCTTCAGCTCAGGGAATCG